>NZ_JACJDM010000032.1:0-55408 GCF_014163545.1 Pseudoalteromonas sp. SR45-6 | reverse complement strand
CCTCCAGCCCCCACACCACCCATCATGCGGGTCCGCAATGGGCGGTTCATCTCCCGTAATGAATATTGATCCAAATATCTCTCAATGACACTAAACCTTGTGAAGCTAAGTAGTTACTGCCTAGCGCAATGTTAATTCCTTTTTTTGAGCCCTTTCCCACTAAAATAAGCCACTCAAACACCTGTAATATCTTCCAAAATACCAATTAAAACAACACCAACCCCTCTTTTTATATTTCACGTGAAAGTCAGTTATCAATTGAATCAAAATAGCAACTCGGCTATGGTTAATGCATCAATAAAAATAAATTAAAAACGAGTTATTCTATAGCCTCGTTAGCATTCAGTAATGAAATTTAAAATAAGGAATATTCATGGATTTAGTTAAAGGAAATATTTTTCTTGAGTTTGAAATGTCAGAAACTGGCCATCAAATTGTTGAAGCAAAAATTAATGGTAAATTATTACGTTTTATATTGGATACTGCTGCTGGATCATCTGTACTAAATAAGGCTTGTCTTGCTGAATTAGGAATCCAAGAAGTCTCTAGTGAGGAAAGCGCTGCTGGGCTTGGCACTTCTGAACACGAAATGGGAAATATAGTGGTGCCAGAAATTGAGTTGGGAGGTAGATTATATGAATACCCAGAGTTTGTATCACTTAATCTAGATCATGTTCAGGTTGCTGGAGGTGAAAAGGGTGTTCATGGGTTATTAGGTTCGCCATTTTTTTCAAAATATAAAGCAGTAATAGATTTTGGTACCAATAGGGTAGTGCTTTCTTACCCTTTAAGCGATAATTAAAAACGAGTAATTCTACAGACTCGTTAACCATGATAAGGATCTATGATGAGCCTGAAAGATCACTTTGAATTGCTGGCGGCCTATAATCAGCGGATGAATTTAAAGGTGTATGAGGCTTCGAGTCAGCTCTGTGCAACTAATCTGGCCCAAGACCGTGGGGCCTTTTTTGGATCCATTCTCGGAACTCTTAATCACATCATTGTTGGTGATACTATCTGGCTAAAACGGTTTGCTACCCATCCAGCCTGCTTGCGGTCTTTACAGGAGGTAGCTGATATTCCAAATCCAAAGAGCCTGGATCACATAGCCTTCAATGACATTGGTAGCCTATCGGAGCACCGGTTTTGGTTGGATCGGATAATTATCAACTGGACAGCCGAGCTATCTGAAAGTGATCTGGATTTCATTCTCAGCTACCAAAACACCAAGGGGATCTCCGCTACCAAACGATATTCGAGTCTAGTTCTTCATTTTTTTAACCATCAGACTCATCATCGTGGCCAAGTTTCTACATTGCTATCGCAGGCAGGCGTGGATATTGGGATTACTGACCTGTTGGCTGAGATTCAGGAGGAAACGCATGCATAACAAAGCGAACATACTTTTGAGATCACCGCGATGAATCAAGAATTAAGACTATTGGAAGAAATCCTAAAGAGAAATAGCGAAGATCCTGACTCAATTGATATTGAAAATGAGGTCGATCATTATTTCTTCTTTGATGGAATTAAGAATGAAGAAGATCTCGATGAAGCATGGAGAGTTTTTGATGAACACGAAGATATAAGGAATAGGCTTTTAAATATAGTAAGTGAAACTGACTCTATATCTAGGTGGGGTTACAGAATACCAAAGAGTGAGCAGATTAGGTGTGATGATCAGGAACTCAAGAATTTAGTCTCCTTACACATATTGAGTCTTCGACCAATCCTTTTAGAGGAAGACTATAATGCCGAAATTATTGCCTTTATTGATAGCGGCTTTCAAGTTGAAATTGCTCCATCAGGTATAGAATTCCCTGATATATCTGATAACGAACTATTTGGTGTCCTTTATGAAGCGATTGGTGAGTATTGGATTGATAACTTCCCCTATGACAGGGAGCATTATGAAGTCTTAAAAAACTGGGCAATCTACCTTACTAAGTGTGACGAAGTTGCAACTTATTTAATGTGGCCTTTTTTGTCGAACGAAAAAGACCTAGCCCCTTGCACAATGGATGCTGGTGCTAAATTATGGAAGCTTGGTTGTAGAGATCGATTTTGGGTTAAAGATTTAGACTACGTAAGTAAAATAGTTTATGTAAGGCCACCATGGCTAGACGAATAACCGCACATAATCGGTTAGCCAGAGGTCTCTAACCTCTAGACCACTCGATTCTAAACGCCTATTTTTGGTACTGGTGATATCACATGCGCGAGTCGTTGGCTGATAAGCATTGGCTATTAGGTAATAATATCCCCAACTTCGTGAGTCTAGAATCTGTGTTACTCTAAAGCGGAGTTTTTCAAGTTAGTTGTCGCCTCAAGTTAGAGGCGACAACATTCTGACACTGGGGGATTTAGCAAAGCGTAGCTACTTACGTCTTGATAATTATGTATGTGAGAATTCAGTATAGATAAAAGCCCAGATATAATTTCAAATGAGCTTTATTGTGTGAGTCTGTTAAAAAACGAGAACGAATTTATTCAGAATACGCTTTAATTAATTTATACAAAGTTACTTTTGTTTTAAATATGCTGGCATCATCGTGACGAAAAATACACAGCGTTTTACTATTGTGTCTATCTAAAAATAGCAAATCACCTTCGGTATTTTTACCAATAGTGAGACTTGCAGATAACATCAACATGGACCAACCGTGCCCTTTTTGATCATAAACAGTCGGACCTAAAACATCTTTTAATGTGTTTGCATATGCTTTTAAGGCGCGAACTTCGCTAACTTCCATGTCATTTATGTTAGTTAACTCAATCATCTTCTCAAAACTTAACAGTTCAAACTCTTCACCTTCTACGGTAACGGTTCTCTCTTTTTCTTTAATGAAGTTACAGTAATTTTTTGCAAATAAATTCTGCGCCAGATCAACTGTTTGTAAGATTAAATTTTCATCCATATATATCCTTATTGAATATTTTTAGAGTTTTGCTTTGGGGTGTTAGCTGATTTTCCAAAAGTATTGATAGCCTAAAAGAACAAAAGAGGTCAAATATTATCTTCAGACATCAAAATAATTGACCCAGCCCTTATTGCACAAAACGTTTAATATCTTATCTATAGCGCAACGTCTCTTAACTTCGATGTGAATAATTCACTTAAAAATATTTTGCATTGATGTTTTTTACAAACGCAAGCGCGAGATAAACTCGCGCTTTCTGTAAACGCTCTAGTACCTAATTACCTAGAGCCTAGCACCTAATTACTTATTAAATCGCTGGGTAACCAATGCGATCAGACAAGTAACCAACACTGGTGGCAAAGTAATATGAGCGATTCCAATGCATTAACGCTTTGTAATTATCATAAGCTAAATACATACGGCCATTCATATCATCAGGCATAACCAATGCCGCCGTTACATCTACGGCTGGTAAATCAGTACCATCCATTTTACGTACACCTAAAGCTTGCCAATCAGCTAACGAACGCTCTGAATCAGCCCAAAACTCTAACCATTGAGTACGTGTTTTAGTGCCACGTTGCAATACATAGCTAGGTTCGAAGCTTTGTGGTAACTTAATTTGACGACCCCAAGTAAGATCACTATTCCAGCCAGCTTGCTTTAAATAGTTAGCTATTGATGCAAAGGCATCAACTTGGGTGGTCCAAATATCTTTTCGACCATCTTTATCATAATCTACCGCGTAGGCATTAAATGAGGTTGGCATAAATTGCGTTTGCCCCATTGCACCTGCCCATGAACCTTTGAATTTATCTAAAGTAATGTGCCCTTCCTTTAGAATGTCAAGCGCGGCCCATAGTTGGTTTTTATACATAGTTTCGCGACGGCCATCAAAAGCCAGCGTGACTACCGATGAAATAACGTTGTGACCACCTTGGATTTTACCAAAATTACTTTCAAGGCCCCATAACGCAACAATAAAGCGAGCTTGCACGCCGTACTCGGCTGCAATTTGTTCTAAAATATCTTTATTTTCAGCGTATAGTTTACGTGCGCGGTCAATTTTCCATTGTGGCACACGCTTTGGTAAGTAAGTCTCTAAGGTTTCTTTAACTTCAGGCTGATTTTTATCAGCAGAAATTACCTTTTCTTTAAAGTGTGCTGTAGCGAAGGCATCTTCAATTAATTGACTATCGTAGCCTTTTTGTGCTGCTTCTTGTTTTAAACCTGCAACATATTCATCAAATTGTGCTTGGGTCTTGGCCAGTGCCGATGTACTGATACAGGCACTACATAAAATTGCAGCCAATTTAGTCATTATATGTTTAGTCACTATCAACTCCATTTTGTTTTCTATGCTCAGCTAGCAAGTTAGCTTCAGGTGGCGGTAACTGGAGATAAAACCCGACATCAGTTAATGATTTCTCAACCAAACTTAAATCAGCCCCGCCTAAATGCGTTCGTTTTGCTAAATTAATTAACATTACGTAATGAGGTTGACCGAACATAGCCATTAAAGGTTCCGGTACCTTGCTAAAATCATCTCTTTTTTCTACAAAAAGGAAGGTATCCGCTTTTTTCTTACTTTTATATACCGCAGTCAGCATTATGACCCTATAAAATCTTGCTTAACAGTGCTGCACACTATAACATGAGAGTCATAATAAGTTAGAAAAATTAGATTAGAAATTTCACCTTATCCATATAAACACAGGCCTTATTCAGCCTGCGTTTATCTAAAATTGATTTCTGATCACACTATTCAATTGAGCGTGTATGTCGGACCAAACTTTTGAGCTAAAAGGGAATCTTTTTACGTTATCAGTTTTACATCTTTATAGTACTGATATAAACCTGTTAGCTGAGCAACTGTATATAAAAATTGCCCAAGCCCCTCGTTTTTTTGAGGGTGCTCCTATTGTTGTTAATTTAATTGAGATAAAAAATAATCTTGTTGATTTTGTTCATCTAAAGTCTTTATTAGAACGAATGAACTTTAATGCTGTTGGAGTCTGTAATGGCTCTGATGAGCAACATACGCAAGCCAAAGCCGCTGGGCTCTCAGTTTTAAATTATTCACAAGACGTTAAGAGTGAACCTGTTACAAAGCAGAGTAATACTTCAATTGTTGAGAAAACAGTTTACTTACCTGCCCAAGTTATCAATGGCACAGTGCGCTCTGGTCAACAAGTGTATGCTAAAGACCGTGACTTAATCGTCATTGGTGCGGTAAGCCATGGTGCAGAAGTGATTGCTGATGGCAATGTACATATTTATGGCACATTACGTGGTCGCGCAATAGCAGGCGCACAAGGTTACAACGAAGCACGCATTTTTTGCCAAAAATTAGAAGCAGAACTTGTTTCTATAAATGGCAACTACTGGATCAGCGATTCTCTGCAAGGTGAGTTCTGGGGCAACGCTGCACAAATCCAACAAAAAAATGAATCATTAGAAATTTCAGCTTTGGTTAAAGGATAAATCTTATGGCAAAAGTCATTGTCGTTACGTCAGGTAAAGGTGGTGTAGGTAAAACTACATCAAGTGCTGCAATTGGCACAGGTTTAGCACTTAAGGGCTATAAAACAGTCATTATAGATTTTGATATCGGTTTACGTAACCTTGATTTGATCATGGGCTGTGAACGTCGCGTTGTCTATGATTTTGTTAACGTTATAAACGGTGAAGCAAATTTAAATCAAGCACTTATCAAAGATAAACGGGTAGATAAATTATTTTTATTACCTGCTTCACAAACTCGCGATAAAGATGCTTTAACTCGCGAAGGTGTTGAACGCGTATTAAACGAGCTGAAAAAAGACTTTGATTATATCGTCTGTGATTCGCCAGCAGGAATTGAAGCCGGCGCTATGATGGCAATGTACTTTGCTGATGAAGCAATTGTAACAACGAACCCTGAAGTTTCATCAGTTCGCGATTCAGACCGTATTTTAGGTATTTTGCATAGCAAATCTAAACGTGCTGAAGAAGGGCTTGAAAACATAAAAGAACATTTATTACTGACTCGCTATAACCCAGAGCGAGTAGCTAAAGGTGAAATGCTGTCAGTTGAAGATGTGCAAGATATTCTTTCTATCGAATTGTTAGGTGTAATACCTGAATCACAAGCGGTATTAAGTGCATCAAACTCAGGCCAGCCAGTTATATTAGATACAGAGTCTGATGCTGGGCAAGCTTATGCCGATGCAATTAATCGCTTATTAGGTGAAACAGTCGAATTTCGCTTCTTAGATGTAGAAAAGAAAGGTTTGTTCAAACGGATATTTGGAGGTTAACGTGTCACTACTTGACTACTTCCGCTCAGAAAAGAAAAATACAGCGTCACTAGCAAAAGAGCGATTGCAGATCATTGTTGCGCATGAGCGCTCACAGCGTGGTACACCTGATTACTTGCCACAATTGAAACAGGATATTCTTGATGTTATCCGTAAATACGTCAACATCAGTAATGACGCGGTTCAAGTCCAATTCGATCAAAACGAAGATGACTTAGCGGTATTAGAACTCAACGTCACTTTACCTGACGAAGAGAAAGAAAAGAAATAACTAAAAGGGCGCTATTACAGCGCCCTTTTCACATTTTAATAGCATAAAAAATCTAATATTTATTTTAACTACTTAGCTTTATTATTTAATTAAAGTCTGATTAATAAACCTTGCAATTTAAATAAAATAGGCATCCCAACTAAAGAATGCCCTTTAAATTTATATTATAAATTATAATTTTTAGAAACTATAATTAGCACCTAAATAAAAGCGTCGTCCTGAATACTGGTTATAAGTAAAGCGATTACTTTGTTTCCAATAACCTTCTTCAACTTCCTCAGTTAAGTTAACCACAGAGGCTGTTAATGACAACTGCTCAGTCAAACTATAAGCCGCATTAATATCTAACTGACCATAATCTTTCGTGTATAAATTGTAACCTTGATGGATGCCATTAGCCCGATCATCTTTCCAGTTATAGGATGCCCTTACACTAAAGTCATCATTTTCAAAATACACTGAAAGATTATATTGATGTTTGGCTGTTCCTGGGATTTCAGCATCTGTTTTTTGTCCACTCGTTGACACTTGGCTGGTACTTGTATCTGTAAAAGTATAGTTAGCTAACACCCCAAAGCCACTCTCGAAAGAGTGTTGAAAAAACAACTCAACCCCTTGTGATTGAGCGTCACCACCGCCAACTTTAGTATTCATTTCAACTTCTATGGGGCCATTACAACAATCATGCTCTCGTTGAACTATTTCAACAGCAGAAATGGGCAAATTAGCAATATCTTTAGTAAAGTATGTCGCACCTAGTGCTGAGCCTTCACCGTAATACCATTCGATACCTAGATCGAACTGATCAGAAATCATTGGATCTAGGCCTGTATTTACAGATGTACCAGTTCCTCGCCCTGTCCAAGAGTCTGGTGAGTTTATATTAACAGGAGGACCATATGACTCGGCTTGGCTCAGGTCAGAATAGCTTACACGAGACATCGTTCTGGCAGCAGCAAATCGAACAACAACATCTTCATTCGCATCCCATGCAAGGTTAAAGCTTGGTAATAATTCACCATCATCGCTGCTGCGTTCATTAGGCGTAGTGTCATTATTATCTTGACCAATAACATCATCATACGTAAGCGTACTTAAATCGGTATTAACATAGCGTACACCGAGATTGCCGCGAAAGTCCTGCCACTGGAAATTACTTTGCGCATAAACAGACCAAATATTTTCTTCTAGTGTATATGTCCCAGCTAAAGATGGCACAACGGTTTGCGTAAAGTTATTGCGTAGATAGCTATCTAATGCAGCAAAATCAAATGCTAAAAAGTTAAAAGCGCCAGTGTTTCCGGCACTGTTATCTACCACGGTATTGCTTACTAACGTTTCTGGATCAGGATGAAAATCTGGGTTATGAAACCATTCGTTTCCGGACAAATAACCACGGTAACCACCGTTATCAGCGATGCCATCATCCCAACGAAAATCATTTTTAATCCCCTTAATTTCATGATTGCGGTATTTAGCCCCAACAAAAAAGGTAGTAAAAATCCCTGTATCGATATCAAATTGCAGATCAGCTTGTGCGTAATCTTCAGTATCTTTATTTTCAGAAGAGTAGGAATCAAACCAGTCATAATATTGATAAGCTTGTTTATCAGACGCTAGATCGGTTGATACTTCATAGCTTGGTTTACCACCCACGGTTGACCACAACCAGCTATTCACAGATCCTTGGCGTGCATCTATATTAGCATAAGTTTCACGTGAAGTTCCGCCTTCAGCCTCTGTATGGCCGATTTTAAAAGTAGCAGTAAATATATCCCCATAATATTTGGCTTCAAAATCAAAACTATCTGATTTAGAACCACCGATCCTTTCTCTCCCTGTTAATTGAGGAGACAATAAGCCACGGCGAACGGCTACGCCATTATTGACATCAGCATCTCCCCAGTTATTATCATTAAGTAAACCATTATCTGCATTACCGTAAGCTACAACCGTATCACCGTCTAAAACAACGCCGTAATAGGGGTTATGATTGTCATTCCATTCCGCAAACAATACGCTCTGCGACGATGAGTCATAATCTAATTTTGCACCAAAGTAGTTCAGGTTTAAGTCTAATTTATCTGTAGGCATCCATTGAATAGCGACTTGATAACCATCGCGTGTGCGATCTTCTGTTGAGTTACCTGCACTCATTGCACGAGGTGCCCATACATTGTTGTAAACTTCGCCTGTTGCTTGGTCAACAATGGCAGGACGCTCTGCCCCTTCGACTGTGTCAGAATGAAAGCGCCAGTGCGAAGCATTATTAGTAATGGTTGTTACCGTTTTATCTTGGCGAGTAAACCCGGCAAGTACACCAAAATTTGATTCATCATTTTTCCATGAATACAGCACATTCACTTGTGGTTTGGTGTCTTCAGACACATCATCATAGGTTGCCTCTAGACTAAGTGCGCCTGAGTTAGCCTCCATATCTAATGGCTTGCGGGTGTGCAATATAACAGTCCCACCAATCCCCCCTTCATCTATACGCGCTTCTGCACTTTTAAATACTTCCACACTACTAATCATACTGGATGGCAACAACGTATAATTAAAACTTCGAGTGGGCACATCAGCCCCAGAAGAAGCAATATAATTGCCATTTAACTGTGTGAGGGTCCAATCTGGTGATGTGCCACGAATACTTACTCGACTGCCTTCACCACCGTCACGGTCAATCAATACACCTGAAACTCGTTGCAATGAATCAGCAACATTTTTATCTGGAAATTTACCGATATCTTCAGCTGTTATCGCATCAACAGTTGCATTAGAGAGTCGTTTTATTGCTAAATTTTCAGCAGTTGAAGAACGAATACCTCTCACTTCAATCACTTCAAAGTCATCGTTATTTTGATTATCTTTTTGATCTGCATACGCGACATTGCAGGCAGCCATTAATGCTAAAAATAATACTGATCTATTAAATTTTCGTGAAAGTTCAGTTGATTTATTAATGTTACTATAATCAGCCATACCAATCTCCATCATTGTGTGTGTTATATTTCACTCAGTAAATTTCTAGTTACGTCGAGTGATTTATTATATCTTTACAGCCACTAACTCATGCGGTTAATAAATTGTAAAGGTCACAGTTAGGATAAGGTTACTGTATATAAAGTGATAATATATTTTCGGTGTGAATCAGTATAAAATCGGCGTAAGCCACAATAAAAAACAATTTAAACGGTAAATATTCACCCTTTACTTTATATAAAATTATTCAATAAAAATCATAATTAAAAATTTCGTTGCTTCCTTAATAATTCACAAAATACTCGCCGCATCTAGTAATTTACTTCCTGTCTTAGAGGTTACTGCATAATTAAAACCAGGTTGAATACAATAAGAGCCATATTCACCAGATTTACTCAAGGCTAAAAAACCGACTTGAAACTGTTTATAATCACCCAGCTTGTGGGCAATTCGCTCAACTGCAGCCTTGCACGCTTGAGTAGGTGTCATACCTTGGCGCATCATTTCAACTACTAAATGGCAGCCTACCGTTTTTATCATCAACTCGCCCATGCCCGTTGCCGTTGCAGCACCGACTTCATTATCAACGTACAAACCTGCACCTATAATGGGCGAATCACCTACTCTGCCTGACATTTTAAAGGCCGCGCCACTAGTGGTACACGCCCCAGATAAATCGCCACTACTATCAAGCGCTAACATGCCGATTGTGTCGTGGTTTTCAATATTGATCACGGGCGCATATTTTGATTCCACCAGCCAATCTTGCCAGGCCTTTTTAGCTTGCGGGGTTAATAAGTTTTCTTCTATAAACCCTTGTGATTTAGCAAATTGCAGCGCCCCTTCACCTACTAACATCACATGCGGGGTGTTATCCATCACTAACCGGGCAACCGAGATGGGATGCTTAATATGTTGTAAACATGCAACAGAGCCGCAGTTTTGATTTTCATCCATAATGCAGGCATCGAGGGTAACGTTCCCTTCTCTGTCTGGATAACCACCATATCCTACTGTCATCACATTCGGGTCTGCTTCAGGAATTCGCACACCGGCTTCCACAGCATCAATGGCTTTACCATGCTCAGCAAGTACCTGCCACGCGGCTTTATTAGCCGCTATACCATGTTGCCACGTTGAGACGACGATAGGCTTATTAACTTTACTTTTAGCTACTGTCTTAAACGGTATTAATGCAACAGCACTTGAAATAGCTGATAACTTTAAAAAGTCACGTCTGTTAGTGATCATTATTGTTCCTCATTAAATTTGCGAGCATCGGCTGTAAATCAAAAGCAAGCGATTTAATTTAACCACGACTTGCATATAGGGTTGGTATATCTGTTTAATCTTTAACTGAGCGTATATTTAAAGACTGTTGAAAACGTTCACTCCAATAATGAGTTCGTTTTAAATAGTAATCAGCAGCTAAAGGGCCGTAATCAAGATACTTATAGTCACCCACTTGCTTCTCAATCGCAGGCTCGATCTGAGTCCCTTCGTGCCATTCATTAAATGAGGTCACTCCGATAAAGGTTGGAGCCACTGCAATTGCTTTTTTAAACATCGTGTCGTAGTACTTTCCAGCTTCGCGTGCCCTGAAGTTTTTTTTGTTCCACGGACGAATTCTATCGTCTGCATACCCAGGACCGACACTTGGAATAAATAGTTTATTATGTTGCTTTGCCCACTTAGCTAGGTATGGCCAGTTTTTAGTGGTACTGCCATAAACAAACCCATCAACAGCAAAATAGGTATAAAAGCCATCCATACCACTGTTTAAAAAGAATGACTCCTCACCTTCATCAACCCACAGCCCTATAAAGTTAGCATCATACGTTTTACCTCTGACTGTTAATTCGCCTTTTGGTAGCAACACCTTCTGCCATTCACTGATTGGCATTTTGTATGAGTCATAAACATAATATAATGGCTTGCCTTGGTAATGATATAAAGCGGGATGTTGCCCAAAGCGCTGGTCTAGCTGTTTTACTACCTGTAAAAATTCAGCCGCACTGTGATAGATAGGTTCAATATGGAAGTTAACTTTAAGGCCGATTTTAGCGGCTTTATCCATAAAAACTGGCACTGAACTGGTACCAAAATCGCTATCGCCCCACCAGCTTAATATAATTACGCTAACTCCTGCTTGTTTCATCATCGCTAAATGGGTATCCATAAGTGCTTCGTCGTTTGCACTGTAAGTACCTAATTCAGGATAAAAATTAGCACCAATGTCATCGCCGCCAGGGTAGCCTTTACGTCCAACAATAGGTTGATCACCGTAAGGTAATACCTGATGATCCCAGTGCGCCCATTGACCATCAACTTTTAAGTTGCCATACCAACTGTAATAAAATATATGCAGACCACGCTGTTGTGATCCGGCTGCAGATCCAGCAGTCACATAAAAACTGCATAATAAAAAGCTTATTAAGATGGCCGGGCACCTTATTAATCGTGAAAGTTTATTCTTAAACAACATATTATTTACCTTTTCACCTAAAAACAGGCAGCTTGAAGCGCTATTTAGCACCTACAAGCTACCAAACAATCAAAACTAAAATGGTTGCTGTGGGCCTATTAGTTCAAGTTCAGAAACGTGAACTTGCTGAGCATCACCATTGTTAGCACTAATACTTAAGCGATATAAGCTAAAGGCAAAACCATTCCCTATTGTAAAGAGACGTCGTTGATTCAATTGTTCAAATTCCTCGTCTTTAAAGCTCGCTATTTCTAACCATGTTTTACCGCCATCATTTGAGCCTTGTAAGGTGAAGTTTTTCGGATCTTTGTTGTTACTATCACTGCCATTCGTGATTGCGATATTAGTGACAATCTGTGCTTGAGGTAATGCAACATCAAGCCATACAGGCATAGTTTCAGTGGCTGCCGTCCATACCGTCGCTTTATCATCATCCGTTGCATTACTTTCTACCACTCCCTCTTGCTCGCCAGTACCTGCAAGGACTGATGAGGCAGTTGCAGAATGATCAACTGAAGCAACCTGCGGACCTATTAGCTCGATCTCTGCTATTTGCATCAGCGTATCGTCGCCACGGTTTTTAGTTATATTGAAGCGATAAAAACTAAAACCTAAATCGTTACTAAAAGTGAAAACACGTCGTTGAAAACGCTGCTCAAAGTTCTCACCTAACCAAGCACCAAGTGTGATCCAATTTTCACCATCATTTGACGCTGCTAAGTTAAAGTTTTGCGGATCGCGTGAGTCAGCATCGTTTGCACTTGTTAGTGCCAGCTTATTAACCGCTGTCGTAGTAGTGAACTGTACCATTGCCCAAGATGGATTTTCAGCGCTTGGCGCGCCAGTCCAATCATTATGGTCCAACCATTTGCTATCAACATCACCATCGAACGCTTTAACACCCGCCTCACCATCACCAATCTGATTACGAACAGTAATTATTGCATCGGCTGATAACGCATGATTTAAATCTGCCACTTTAGGTCCTACCAAGGCAATCTCAGCAATTTTTACCCCAGCGCCAGCGGCGGTTTTAGTTATGCTTAAACGATAGCTAGAAAATGCCAGTGTATTATTGGTCGCAAACGATAACCTTTCACCACGACGTTCAAATTTTTCATCTGAATAATCAGCTAAATGAACCCATGTTTGCCCATCATCATTACTTGCAGCAAGTGAAAATGTAGCGGGATCACCATCTGCGTTTTGAGCATCTGAGATCAGTACTAACTTATCAACGGCAGCGGCTTGTGCGAGCGTAGCTGTTATCGAAACGGGTACTTCAGTTGAAGGCACATCAGAGACCCAACTTGTGTCGTCATTATTATCAAATGCCAGTGCATAACTCTCACCTGCACTTGCAGATATTACAGCACTGCCAATTGGTTCTGCGTGATCAACACTTGCATTTATAGGCCCCACAAAAGCAATCTCTGATAACTGCATTAAACCATCATCACCTCTATTTTTAGTGATATTTAAACGATATGAGTAAAATTCTAAACCATTGTCAAAACGAAACTCACGTCGTTGGAAACGCTCATCAAAGTTCTCACCAATAAATTTAGCCAAGGTTAGCCAGTTTTCGCCATCGACAGAACCTTGAATATTAAAGTTTTGAGGATCTCGAGACTCAGCATCATTAGCACTCGTAATGAACACGCTATTAACAGCATGTTTTTCAGCGAAATCAACTTGGATCCAAGATGGGTCTTGCTCACTTGGCGCACCTGACCAATCATTATGATCAAGCCACTTGGTGTTCGTGTCACCATCAAATGCTTTACTTTCAGCTTCGTTGTCACTTATGCGATTACGAGCTGTGATCGTTGCTGTAGCAAGATTTTCAGCATTGGTAATTTCTTTAACAGGGCCACTAGATGCGGCACTTTCAAGAAAAGGGAGCGCAACATCAATGACATCCTCAGCTGATAGCGCTAATTTATCTAGGTAAGGAAAACCAGCAATGGTTTTCAACATTCGCTCACGCAATGGCTGTAAAGCGACTACATCCCCGTCATTGGCTAAGTTAATCGCGCTAATAAGTTCGTTAATAACACCCGCGACAGTTTCATCTTTACTAATACTTGCAAATACTGCGTTAGCTAAAGAAAGTTTAATAATATTAATGTCGGCCAATTGGTCAATACAATTACCTTCACTATCGCAATCTTGGCCTACTACAAAATTATCGTAGCTTTCGGCACTGATCAATTGGGTTTTAAATACATTGGCTTTACTGTCGATCCCCAGTGCTTTTAGTACTAAACGCGAGTTATCCGATAAAGCTAATTCATATAACTCACGCACAGCAACATTTAAACCATTGACAATACCTTGCTCAACTAAGTTAGTAGCGGTTGTAGTTAAAGCATTTACTTGAAAATTAGCGTCTGCTACGCCATCACTTGTGGATGCGAAAGGCACATCAACATATGTTAAAGTCGCTAACTGCAGGTCAGCAATCTCAGTGCCACTGATCTGTTCACCGATTAGGTGTTCAGCACAGCTGGGCGCATCACAGATCATCGTTGAGTTAGCATCCGTATTAACGGTCATCTTAAACATACCGTTAATACCAAAGCCTTGTTGACTTTCTATGCTCAGATTTACCATACCAGCAGCATCGGTTTGACTATTAGACGTCACCTTAATATCTGAGCCATTCATTTGCTTTACAGTGACCGTTGCAAAACCTAATGTCCCTTTCACTGCACTACCGGTAATATCAGCAGAGGTAATATCAATTTTTGCTGGGATATCAGTCGGATCCGGATCATCAGCACCACCACATCCTGATAGGCCGATCATTGCTACCAGCATAATGCTAGATATTTTACTAAGTTTGGGCTTATTCATGTTTATTCCTCTATACGATTTTGGTTATTTGTTCCGTCTCACCTTGCGCTATTAAAAGCGGTAAGTTGCACCTGCGTAAAAACGACGACCACTGTATGCATTTTGAATAAAGCGGTTTTTAGTATCGTCACCTAGATGCATGTAAGTATCTGATTGAGTGAGGTTAATAACGGAAGCAGATAACACGAGAGCATCAGTCAAGTTATAACTTGCATTGACGTCTACCTGATCATAGGCTTCATTGTAATAGTTCATTTCCCATGAGGCGTTGTAGCCTTGAACCGTTGGACCGCGCTTATTGTATGAGGCGCGAACACTGAATAAGTCATCTTCATAAAATACCGATAAATTCATTTGGTATTTAGAACTACCTATCAAAGGTGACTCTCCCACCTTTTCGCCATCAAGCTCTACATTGGCTTGATTAGTGTTATTGCGGGTATAATTAGCATAAAGACCAAAGCCATTATCAAAGAAGTGTTGGATAAAAAACTCAGCCCCTTCAGAAGAAGCATTCGTACCATTAGCTACAGTGCTAAAATCCCTAACTGCAAAATTGTCGCCACTGACATTTACTTGCTCATCACCTGCGTTAGGTAAATTAAATGAAATGTCCGGTGCACTGCGGGTAACATCAATTATTAAAGGCACAACAAAGTTATCAACATCTTTTTTAAATAACGCAATACCAAAGCCAGAGCCAGCTCCGTAGTAGTATTCTAAAGACATATCAAATTGGGTTGACTCAAATGGCGCTAGCTGGTTATTACCACCGGATCCTGTCCACCCTTCGCCATCAATAATTGCATCAAAATTGTCTGCCGATGAGCGATCCGTTGAGTATTCATTCGACGTGTACGTTAAAGTCTGAAACTGGCCTAAATCATCATAACCAGGACGAGCCATGGTTTGTGATGCCGCTCCACGTAGTACCCAGTTGTCATCGATATCCCAGGCTATATTAAAGCTGGGCAGTACCTTTGTTTCTGTACTCTCTTTTTCAATAAAAACAAAGTCTTCTACACGTTGTTGGTCGATTGGTAATTCATTGCCATTGTCGTCCTTCCAATCTAATCGGTAGGTGATTTTATCTGATGATCCGGTGGTCGTTTTGGTGCGCACTACGCGTACACCCAAGTTACCCCGTACTTGTGAAAAACGATAATCAGCTTGCATATAAGCCGCTGTAATTTCTTCTTCAACACTATAAACATAGTTAGGTTCTATACGCGTATAATGAACAAAGTTTTCATTCAGGTAATCTTGGTATTTATGCCAGTTTACGGCTGGGAATAAGTTCGTATTAATTACATCAGACAAGTTACCTAATGAATCTGAATAAATTAAATCTGCAATATCCGGTATGCCGCCATTTTTAGAATAATCATCATCTAAATCAATGGTGCCTTCAGCTTCACCTTTTGCTATATCAAAATCTGGAGAGAGATAAAAGCTGTTGCGAGTATCGCGATGAATTTTACCTTTGCGATATTTCGCACCAAAATGCAACGTTTCAATTACGCCATAATCCACAAAATAGTCAAAATCAATCTGTCCGTAATCTTCTTCTTGAGTACCGGTCACAAAACTAGAATCGGTGGCTGTTACATCGGGTTCGCCACCAATGCCTGCAGCCAAGTTACTGATCATACTTGGATCCATATAGGTGGTCATGCGCCCATCAGAAAAATCGTAACCATAGTAAAGCGAGGATTCATTTGCATAATAAGCGGCACGATACTTTTGTGAAGGGCCACCTTCAGCTTCGGTATGGCCCAGCACTAGCTTAACGTTGTAATTATCACCTTCGTATTTAGCATAAAAATCATATGTATCAGAGCTGGATTCTTCAATCGTATATTCACCATTAATACGTGGGATAGGAGAAACAGCCTGAGTGCCTGATGCACCAACAGAGTAGTCTATACCTGTAACAAACTGAGACTCTTCATCAACACGGACATCGGTCCAGAAATTATCGTTATTGTTCCATTCTGGGTATTCTAATTGATTTAAAATTGAGTCTTGGCCCAATTTAAAATTAAAATAATTAAAGCCAAGCTCTAAGTTACTAGTTGGTCGCCATTGAGTAGTAAACTGGATCCCGGTTCGATTTCGCTCTTCGTTTAAGACTTCCTGAACCATACTTTGTGCAGCATAACCTTGTGCCCCCCCCTCAACCATTTGATTATCTTTCATTTCAGAATAAAGATAATTTTTATTCATGATATTGATACGCGAGCTTTGTGAGCGATTAGTGCGGTCTTGTTTTGTATAACCCACTAAAACCCCAAAGTCTTCATCATCATTTTTCCATGAATAAATACCGCTAAATTGAGGTTCATACTTATCGGTAATATCAGAATTACTGGTTTCAAAATTAATGATCCCAGAGTTTTTATCCATATCTAGAGGCTTGCGGCTATACAACAAGACCGTACCGCCGATTCCGCCCTCATCAAGGCGAGCTTCTGAAGATTTATATACTTCAACGCGTTGGATCATAGTTGCAGGTAATAATGCGTATGAAAATGAACGCGATGGTTCACCGGGCGACGATGCTATAAAGTTGCCATTTAATTGGGTGAAGGTTAAGTCCGATGATAAACCACGAATACTGACAGAGGCGCCCTCACCGCCATCCCGTTGTATAATGACCCCTGGCACACGTTGCAATGAGTCCGCCACATTCTTATCTGGGAACTTACCAATATCTTCTGCGGTAATGGCGTCAACGGTTGCATTAGACAACCGCTTAATCGCTAAGTTTTCAGCTGCCGAGGCGCGAATGCCCCTAACTTCAATTACTTCTAGGTCGTTTTCTGGTGCTTTTTGTTCTTCTTGTGCGTATACGACATGACAGTTTGCCATCAACGCTAGCAGCAGCGCGGATTTCTTAAACCGCCGTGCAAGATCCGCCGATTCACGACTGTTCTTATTATTGGTCATGTTTATCTCCAGTATTATTGTGTGTGGTTAGTTGTGTTAAAGCACTTTAAAACCCATGATAATCCCTGTGGGTAAACCTTAAGGCATTTCAGAACTGGGTTAATATCTTGTTAAACTGCTTTTCAAGAATAGGGTTCTGTCGAAAAAAGTGATAATAGAAATTCGGTTGCCTCTAGGACAAAATCGGCGTTAAGGTTAAAAAAAGATCCAATCAGTGCTGAGCTAGTTTATAGTCATCAACTTAAATTAATGGCATATAAAAACACTTTTCATATTCATGAAATGTAAAAAATAAAAATAAACAACTGATTTATAAATAAGTTTTATTTATTCTGATAGTATCAACTATTATTAAATATTTTATTGTTAACAACATCGCTGGTATTTTGGAACGAAACAATGCGTAAAAATTTAGAAGTCTGTTTAAACGCAGATGATCATATTCAGTTAGCTGATAATGTAAAAACCGCATTTACAGCTGGCGCCTCTAGAATTGAACTTTGCAGCACAATGCAACTTGAAGGTCTCACTCCAAGTGCAACAGCAATGACTATTGCAGCTCATGCAATGCCTTCAGAAGGCGAGTTGCTTATCATGATACGACCTGTTGCGAATCAATTTATTGTTGATGCAACAATACTGAAGCTAATGCTTACACAAATAGCACACGCGGCGCACGCAGGTGCTACCGGTGTTGTTTTTGGTGCGCTAAACGCCAATGACGTTGATATCGCAGCTACCACAGCGCTTATTGCCTGCGCACATAAATATAATTTAGCAACGACATTTCATCGCGCTTTTGATTGTATAGCAGACAGCGAACAGGCAATTGGCCTATTAACTGAACTGGGCATTGATCGTATCCTCACAAATGGCACTAAATGGACTGATGATAAAGGCGTTATGCAAGGTCTTAATCATTTACAAACAATCATTAGCCACGCCAATGATCATATAGAAATTGTTATTGGTGGTGGCGTAACCACTGATAATGCAAGTACACTTTGGCAACTTGCCAACAATAATTTAGTGTCACTACATGCCTACTCCGGCGTACACAACAAGGATGGCTGGGTGGATCCGTTATTAATTAACGCAATTTTAAATCAACGAACTAACGAGCAGGCTAAAAATGACTAACCACTCTCAACCTCCCCTGTATTTAGGTATTGATGGCGGCGGTACAAAATGCCGAGTCAGGCTTGAAAACGCACAAGGCACCCTACTTGCTGAGGCAGTAAGCGGTGCAGCAAATATTGCAACCTCTATTGAAGTGGCGCAGCAATCCATTATTGATGCAACAACACACGCATTACAACAGGCTGGTTTAGGGCTATCAACACTCGGGGCAATTTATGCCTATGCCGGACTCGCTGGCGCTGGCATTGCCGGTGCAAATAAAAAGATGGCACAGTGGCAGCATCCATTTGCACAATTTAACTTTTCAACTGACTTACACATAGCCTGTCAAGGTGCCCATGGTGATAACAGTGGTGCGATTATTATTTTAGGCACTGGCTTTTGTGCTGGAGCAATAAAAAACGGTAACGTTATTGAATTAGGGGGCCATGGATTATTATTAAGTGATGGCGCAAGCGGAGGCTGGATTGGTTTAACTTTATTTCGTTATGCATTAGAGGTTTTAGATGGCTTATCCCCCTCAAGCCCATTAATAAATACCTTATTGGCACAGCTTAATTGTGATACAAGTAACCAGCTGACAGAATTAGCACTCAATGCCAAACCCGCTTACTTTGCCAGTTTTGCGCCTTTAGTTTTCGCAATGCAAGATGATCCTTGGGCCATTATTATTTTAGAGCAAGCAGCGCGCTATATTACCCGTTATATCGATCATTTAGTTAGCCACGGCTATCACAACATTACATTAATGGGAGGCACAGCCGAGAAAATTACTCCTTGGTTATCTACCAAAGCACAAGGTTATCTATGTGATGCGCATTACCTGCCCGAGCAAGGCGCTATTCAATTAGCCAAACGGCTGGCTTAGGGCTCAATTTGGTCGCGCATTTGCGAGGGGATCTCACCAAATAAGCGTCTGAATTGTTTACTAAAATAGCTAGGCTCAGAAAAACCGCATTGATAGGCTATTTGTGAAATAGGTAAACGAGTTTCAACAAGTAGCTTACGTGCGTTTTCTAAACGTATTTCATTAATAAATTGATTAGGTGTTTTTGCTAAATGTTTTTTAAAACGCCGCTCTAACGCACTTACCGATAAATGAGCAAGCTCGGCAAGTTCTTCAATACAGATATTACGATGATAGTGTTCACGTATATAATTTACTGGCCCTTCAATCGCTCTTACATGCGACAAAGCCTTTGATGTTTTTTGTAAATGTCGTGTAACGCCATAGGTGCCCAGTATTTGACCATCGTCAGCTAAAATTGCTTTTTTGGACGTTGAAAACCAGGCCAATTCACCATTTGAGGTTTGGTTTAGCTCCAAACGATCAGTAACAACATAGCCATTCATTACACGTTTATCGTCATTGACGTATTGAAATGCTAAGTGCTTGGATGAAAAATCAAAATCAGTTTTCAGTAAAATTTGCTCTAATGACTTATACCCTTGATGTTCAATAAAATGTTGATTTGCGTACAGAATTCGACTATCAGAATCCTTCACCCAGAACAAAATATCGGGTAATAAATCAAATGCCGCGATCAGTTGATTTACACCCGCTTTATTTATGATCCCTTGCACTTCCATAATAATATATTCTATAAATATGAATTTATAATAATACATAAAACGCCGATTTTATTGCATTGTCAACCGAATTTTTATTATCCCTTACGCTGTTCATTCTCTATTATCAATAACATGATATTAACTAAACTCAGTAGACGATTACTGACATGGAGCTTTTTTCATGAATAATGCCAAAATCCGCATGGGGATGGTCGGTGGTGCACAAGGTGCATTTATTGGTGCAATCCATCGCATTGCTGCACGCTTAGATGGCTTAATTGAGTTAGTCGCAGGCTCCTTTAGTTCAGATCCAACACGCAGCCAAGCTACTGCTGCAATGCTAGGAATAAATCCAACTCGTTGCTATGACAGCTACCAACAAATGTTTAGCGAAGAAGCTAAGTTACCTGCCGATCAACGAATTGATTTTGTGGCAATAGTGACGCCAAATCATTTGCATTTCCCAATTGCAAAGTGTGCGATTGAAGCAGGTTTTCACGTTTTATCAGATAAACCAGCCACCCTAAATTTAGAACAAGCGCTGTTATTAGAAAAAACTCTGCAAGCCAGTGATTGTTTATACGGATTAACTCATACCTACACTGGTTATCCGATGATCAAAGAAGCACGCCAACGTATTACTGATGGCGAGCTGGGCGCTATTCGTAAAATTATTGTTGAGTACACTCAAGGTTGGCTTGCCACCAGCGAAGATGAAAATGCCAAACAAGCCAAATGGCGTTTAGATGCTGATAAGGCCGGTATTAGTTGTTGTATAGCTGATATAGGGGTGCATGCTGCAAATCTAGCTGAATACGTGAGCGGCCTAGAAATCACCGCACTATGCGCTGACTTAAATCATGTTGTTGCAGGCAGAACACTCGATGACGATGGCACCGTTTTACTGCGCTTTAACAACAACTCTAAGGGAGTTCTTCTTGCCAGCCAAGTTGCATTAGGAGAAGAAAACAATCTTAATTTGCGTATTTATGGCGATCAAGCAAGTCTTGAGTGGTCACAAATGGAACCAAATAGTTTGTGGCTCAAAAGTCATAACGCGCCAACCACCCTATTACGTGCAGGTGTAGGTCTAAAAAGTACTGCGGCACAAAATTCACTGCGAACACCTGCAGGTCATCCAGAAGGATACCTTGAAGCATTTGCCAATATCTATGTCAATTTTGCAAAACAAATTCACGCAAAAAAAGCCGGATACTCAGCATCTAACCATGACTTTGACGTGCCTGGTATTAAAGAAGCAATTCGCGGAATGGCATTTATAGAAAATGCTGTAGCAGCGTCGGGCAAAGACACTAAGTGGCAACCATTTAAAATTGGATAAAAAATGAAACAAATTAAAGGTCCAGCGATCTTCTTAGCGCAATTCATCAGCGATGAAGCTCCTTTCAACAGCTTTGCCACTATTTGTCAGTGGGCAGCAAATTTAGGCTACAAAGCAATTCAGCTACCGACTGCAAATTCTCGTATTTTCGATTTAGAAAAAGCAGCCCAAAGCCAAGATTATTGCGATGAAGTGACTAGTATTGCTGCGCAGGCGGGGCTTACAATTTCAGAGTTATCAACTCATTTACAAGGGCAGCTCGTAGCCGTTCATCCGGCATATGATGACATGTTTGACAATTTTGCCCCTCAAGCACTACGCGGTGATCCTATAGCCAGAACTAAATGGGCCATCAATCAGTTAATGATGGCTGCTAAAGCCAGTAAAAATTTGGGCTTAAAAAGCCATGTGACTTTTTCAGGAGCGCTACTTTGGCATACTTTTTACCCTTGGCCGCAGCGTCCAAAAGGACTGGTAGAGCAAGGATTCCAAGAACTTGCGAAACGCTGGCTGCCAATCCTCGACTACTTTGATGAAATGGATGTGGATGTTTGCTATGAACTTCACCCAGGGGAAGATTTACATGATGGCGTAACGTTTGAGCGCTTTTTAGCTGCGACAAATAATCATCCACGGGTAAATATTCTTTATGATCCCAGCCATTTTATTTTACAACAACTTGATTACTTAGAATTTATTGATATTTATCACCATCGTATTAAAGCATTTCACGTCAAAGATGCAGAGTTTAATCCAAATGGTCGCAGCGGTATTTATGGTGGCTATCAAGATTGGCAAGACCGCCCTGGTCGGTTTCGCTCCTTAGGTGATGGCCAAATTGATTTCAAAAGTATCTTTAGCAAATTAACGCAATATGGTTTTGATGGCTGGGCAGTTCTGGAGTGGGAGTGTTGCATTAAACATCCTGAAGATGGGGCGAAAGAAGGCGCACAATTTATAAAAGAGCATTTGATCCGCCCTACGGCTAAAGCATTTGATGACTTTAGCGCAATGGACACAAATGATCAGCGAAATAAGCGGATATTAGGTATTTAATAAACAGGGTCACACACAATGAATAACAACAATAATGGTATTATTTTTCGGCTTTGCTGCATTGCATTAATTGTCACATCAATGACTTTCGCAATAAGGGCTGGCGTTTTAGGACAACTAGGCGAGCAGTTCGGCCTCACTGGTACACAACTAGGCTGGGTAAATGCCATGGCATTTTTAGGGTTTCCGGTTGCAACCATGCTCGGGGGCATCATTTATAACGCGATTGGTGCTAAAAAGTTGGTTGCATTAGCGTTTATTTGCCACCTATGCGGACTTATTTTAACTATCACTGCAGATGGTTTTTGGGGATTATTGATCTCGACCTTTTTAATTGGCTTTGCCAATGGATCGGTTGAAGCCGGTTGTAATCCACTGATCGCCCAAATGTATCCTAAAAACACCACCACTATGTTAAACCGCTTTCATGTTTGGTTTCCTGGCGGGATCGTAATTGGTGCATTAGCTTCAAATGCAATGACATCCGCTAGCTTCAGCTGGCAATGGCAAGTTTCGCTGATCCTTGTGCCCACCATTATTTATGGTGCGATGATGCTTAAAGCGAAATTTCCACAGTTTGATACACAGCAAAATTCAACCACCAGCAACTTAAAACACTTACTCTCGCCGCTGTATTTGTTTCTCATTATTTGCATGACACTGACAGCAGTCACCGAATTTGGCACACAGCAATGGATTGAGCAAATCCTTGGCTCGTCAGGCGCTTCGCCTATGGTTATTTTAGCTTTGATCACCGGATTGATGGCATTAGGTCGGTTTTTTGCGGGCCCGATTGTGCACCGCTTTAGTCCATCGGGTGTCCTACTGGGCTCAGCCATTTTTTCAACACTAGGGATATTTTTAATGAGCCAAGCGCAAGGTAATACCATCTACCTTGCCGCAGCACTATTTGCCGTTGGCGTTACTTATTTTTGGCCAACCATGATCGGTTGTGTCGCTGAGTATGCCCCAAAAACAGGTGCACTTGGCATGTCGTTAATTGGTGGAGCTGGCATGTTTGCAATGAGCATCTGGAACCCCGTCATAGGCCATTGGATTGATAATGCGCGAACACAAGCACAAACAACTAGTGTCAGTGTAGAACAAGTTGAAGTGCTCGCAGGACAAGCTGTATTACAAAATCTACTGGTTTTTCCGATTGTCCTGATCATTGTATTTATTGGTCTTCATCTGTTTATAACAAAAAATAAAAACGTTGAAAAATACGTTTAATAGCAACAAGTAACACACAAAAATAAGGGGTATTATATGCTTAAATCAATCTCTGTGTTGTCAATTGCACTGGCTTTTAGTAGCAGTGCTTTTGCTAAGACACCCGATAACCAACTTTCTAAAGAAGAACAAACAGCTGGCTGGCAATTACTGTTCGATGGCAAAGATATGTCGCACTGGCGCAATTTCAAAAGTGAGACACTCAGCCCAAAATGGACCATAGACAATGGCGCAATGTTACTCACTAAAGGCGGCGGCGACATACTCACTAAAAAAGTCTATCGCAATTTTGACTTGAAACTAGATTGGAAAATTAGTGAAGTTGGCAATAGTGGCATTTTTGTTCTAGCCGATGAGTTGGGTAAATATATTTACTCGCACGCCCCTGAAATCCAAATTATAGATAACGAACGTCATTCAGATACGAAAATAGATTCTCATTTATCTGGCTCTATTTATGATTTATTTACGCCACCTACTTCAGCTCACAAACCTGCAACTGAGTGGAACACGGTGCGTATTAGAATGCTTAATGACCATTTACAAGTTTGGCAAAATGATGTCAACACTGCCAGTATTGTTGTGGGCAGTAGTACTTGGAATACCTTGGTTAAAAACAGTAAATTTGCAACTTGGTCTAACTTCGCAACAGCAAAGGAAGGTCGCATAGGTTTACAGGATCATGGTGACAAAGTGTGGTTTAAAAATATAAAAATTAAGGAACTATAAGCATGTCTACATTTGATCATAAAGTACTGGTTGTTGGCTCCGGCGCAGGTGGCGCAATGGCCGCTTATACCTTAACTAAACTAGGCCATAAAGTATTATTACTTGAAGCGGGGCGTGATTACGATCCAAAAAAAGAAAGCCCAATGTTTCGCCGTAACAGTGAAGCTCCTTTAATGGGCGCAGGAAATAAAGACAAAAACTTTGGCTTTTACGATGCAACCGTCGATGGTGGCTGGCAAGTTCCTGATGAGCCTTACACTAACGCCAAAGGCACTGATTTTTACTGGTGGCGTGCACGCATGTTAGGTGGAAGAACTAATCACTGGGGACGTTACTCATTACGCTTTAGTGAACATGATTTTAAAGGTAAAAGCCAAGATGGCAACGGCGCAGATTGGCCTTTCACTTATGATGATATCGCACCATGGTACGACATCACGGAAGAACTAGTGGGTATTTGCGGCACCAATACCGGCCTTGATGATATGCCACCATCTGCACCTGGGGTATTACAGCCACCACCAACGCCGCGAATTCCTGAGTTACTGATTGCTGCCAGTGCGAAAAAACTGGGTATCGCTGCCGTGCCTATGCACAGAGCAGTATTAACTCGGCCAAAAGATGATCGTATGGCATGCTTTTATGCAACACCTTGTGGCCATGGTTGCTCAATCGGTGCGGCGTTTCAAACTACAACCTCATTATTACCTATGGCAAAAGCAACTGGGAATTTAGAAATAATTACTGATGCAATGGTTAAATCAGTCGCTGTTAATGATGACGGTAAAGTAACGGGTGTAACTTATATAGATAAGCAAACCGTAGCTGAAAAAACACTGACAGCAGATATCGTGATCCTTGCTGCTAGTGCCTGCGAATCCGCACGAATTTTGCTAAATTCAAAACACGCCAAGCATCCCAAAGGTTTAGCTAACTCAAGTGGCCAAGTAGGTCGTAACTTAATGGATTCAACCGGTGCTTGGCTTGGTGCGCAAGTTCCAGCATTAAAAGGTCGCCCACGTTATAACGAAGATGGCCACACTGGGAACCATTTATTTATTCCTTGGTGGGGACACAAAGCACATGCCAAAGGTGAGCTTGATTTTCCTCGTGGTTATCACTTTGAGATCAGTAGCGGTTTTAATCAACCTGGCTCTGGAGTCTCTGGCGATAAACGTGGTTATGGTATTGAGCTAAAACAACAAGTTCGTGATGCCTATGGATCTTATGTTGGCTTTGCGCTGCGCGGAGAAATGCTCCCCAACGATGATACCTACATGGAAATTGATGAAAATGTTAAAGATAAATGGGGCATTCCGGTTTCGAAATTTCATTTCAAATGGTCAGATCGTGAGCTAAAACAAATTGAGCACGGCTTAAAAACAGCGAAACAGATCCTTGAAAATCTAGGGGCTACTGTGGGCAAATTACCTGCTGCTGAAAAAGCAATTTCAAAAGGTGGCGAGATCATTCATGAAGTAGGCACCACTCGCATGGGCAGCTCAGCAAAGGATTCAGTGACCAATCAATGGGGCCAAACATGGGATTGCGACAACTTATTTGTGATGGATGCAGGGGTATTTGCCTCTAATCCACATAAAAATTGCACATTAACCATCATGACATTGGCAATGCGTAATTCAACCTGGATAGCCAAACAAATAGAACAAGGAGCGCTGTAACATGCATAATGAAGATCGTGTTGACTCATACAAATATATTTCCGGCATGACACGTCGTGAATCGTTAAAGTGGCTTGGTTTATTAGCCGCAGGTTCCGCCGTATCACTTTCAGCAGGATGTAGTAAAGCGTTAGAAGAGAAAATTAGTGATAAAGGACATTGGCCTGACTTAGATTTACAACCTATAACAGCTAAAGGTTATGGCACTGATCCAAATATGGTTATGCCACCACAATCACCTTGGCCATTGACATTAACTCAAGCACAATTAAATTTAGTTGCGGTGTTAGCCGATTATATCGTGCCTAGCGAAGGTAACAACCCAAGTGCAACTGAGGTAAATGTACCGAGTGTGATTGATGAGTGGGTAAGCTCACCTTATAACGGTCAACAAAAAGACCGCGTTACTATTTTACACGGCTTAGCATGGATCGATGATGAGGCTGTGCTGCGTTATAAAGCACCATTTGTCGCATTGAAAAAAGAGCAACAAACAGCCATCTTAAATGATATTGCTTATTTTGATGATGAAACCCCTGCGCAGTTTCAACGCATTGGTAATGCTTTTTTACGCTTTAAAAACCTTGTACTTGGTGCCTACTTTTGTACACCGCAAGGTTGTAAAGATATTGGCTATTTAGGCAATGTGCCTATTGCAGGCGATTACCCAGGACCTACTGACGAAGCAAAAGCCCATTTAGATAGCGTTTTAGCTGAACTGGGTTTGACCGAGTATGCTTATCAAGATTCAGTTGCCAGTTAACGCTAAGTTATTTTTTAGCTAGCCCAGCCCTAAGCAGGGAGCAATTCCCTGCTTTTCCTCCTAGGTGTTTTTTATGTTCAAAATCAAATCATTATTTAATTATGTTATTTCAATTCTGTTTATTTTTTGTGTTTTAAACTCGCTGTCTATCTATGCAAAAACAAGCAAACAACTACTCCCCGTTAGTGTTCAGCTTTGGTCTGTTAAAGATGCCTTAAAAGCGGATTTTGATGGCACCCTTTCATCTATTGCTGATATGGGCTTTCAAGGTGTGGAATTTGCAGGTGACTTTGGGCCTTATAAGAACAATCCAAGTGCACTGCAGGACAAACTCGCGAAGCTAAATTTAGTCGCTAGTAGCGCACATATCGGCTTTGACTCCTTAACGGATGACACCTTAACAGACACATTATTGTTTTATAAAACCCTTGGTGTCTCGATTTTATTTGTACCTTGGGATGAAAGAGCTTGGCACCCACAAGGAATTACCTCTCTGACCGAACAACTCGTTCAGGTTAATGAAATCGCTCAGCGCTATGCTATGCACATCGGTTTTCACAACCATAATAAGGAGTTTAGTCAATTCCAAAACGCGACATACTGGGACGCTATTGCCAGTAATACGCCAAATACCCTGCCACTGCAGCTTGATATAGGTTGGGTACATTATGCAGGAAAAGATCCTGAATATTTCATTAAAAAATACCCAGGACGAACCCTGGCAACCCACTTAAAAGTTCGCACCCATCCTAACGATGGCTTAAGTCCTATATTAGGTGAAAATGATTATCCATGGCAAAAAATAATAGAAACATTGATTGTTGATGGCGCCACTCAGTGGCTAGTCGTAGAGCAAGAAGAATACCCGAATGGGTTAACACCAATGCAAAGCGTGGCTAAATCTAAAGTTAATTTAGATAAGATCCTCGCTAAAATGGGCGAATAAAGTAACTTTCTCCCTCCTCTGACACAAACAGTAGGGACTAACAATAGTACATTAACTATCTTAGTCCCTATGAACTCTTAATAATTATACATCCCACTCTTTCAGTGTGTCTTTTAAGTATTCATAACGCCATGAGTTAAGTAAATCGGGCTTTGGAGTCTGTTCACGCTCAGCGCTGGTTAACTTCCAATTCCAACTGATCAACTGGTTGATTTGCTTTTTAGATGCAAATACATCTTCTGGAATGCCCTGTTTTTTAGCAACTGCAGTGATTTTTTGTTTAATTTCTTTGGCTACTTTTTTATAACTTGGAAAGTCAATAAGTCGTCTTAGTGGCTCAGGAAAATCTGCAACAGGGATCACTTTAGCTTTTTCAATACACTTTAAGATTTCAACGCCCGAGCGGTTAACTTCGATGCTATCGACTTCTGGGACATTACGCATTGCAGTTAAACTCGTTGGTTTGCGTTTTGCCAATTCAACCAAGCAATGCTCTTTTAATACAAAGTTAAGCGCTAAATTTTTGCGTATCGCTTTGTTACGACGCCAAGCCGCAAGCTCTCTTAATACAGCAAGATCCGCAGGTTTTAATTGCCAAGCATTTTTAATGTCTCGATACAGATGTTCATCCGGTGTTTGATAAGCCCGTTTTTGTGCAATCAACTCACTTTCATTGATCACAATATCAAAGAAACCAGCGTCGTTGATTTGTTCAATAATAATTTTAAAGCACGGTAATAAATGAAATACATCAGCTGCAGCGTAATCGAGTTGTTTAATTGTTAGCGGACGCTGTAACCAATTGGTCCGTGATTCGCTTTTGTCGATTTCAATATCGAGTAAATTTTTTACCATATGAGCAAAGCCCATGCAGTTGCCATTGCCTAATAATTGCAAGGCAAATTGGCTATCAAATAAGGGAGCTGGTACGAAGCCGGCGTATTTTTGAAATACTTCAATATCTTCCGACGGTGAATGCAAGACTTTTAACACCGCAGGATCACGTAGAATCTGCCAAAAATCAAACAATGATAGCTCGGCTAGCGGATCGATTAATGCTAAATGTTCGCCGTCATAAACTTGAATAAGGGCAACTTCAGGATACAAAGTACGACGACGCATAAATTCTGTATCAATTGCTAAGATGGGTTTGTTACGGATCTGCTCTACAAACTCATTTAATTGATTTTGGGTTTGGATCAATTGATATTGCACTTAATCTCCTACAATAAAAAAGCCGACATATGTCGGCTTTTTTAGCTTGCTAATCTTTCAAGGCTCGTCTGAGTATTTTGCCAACGTTTGTTTTTGGCAATTCATCCCTAAACTCAACCAGTTTAGGGACCTTGTAATTAGTTAAATTATCACGACAGTGTTTTATTATATCTTTTTCAGTCAAAGATGGGTCTTTTTTAACAATAAAAACTTTAACTTGTTCGCCGCTAACATCATGAGGGATACCAATTGCTGCTGCTTCTAAAACACCTTCATGCATTGCAATCACTTCTTCGATCTCATTTGGGAACACATTAAAGCCAGATACGATGATCATATCTTTTTTACGGTCAACAATATAAAAGAATCCTTCATCGTCATAAGTGGCTATATCCCCTGTGGCAAACCAACCATCTTGCAAACACTCAGCCGTTGCATCAGGACGATTATAATAACCAACCATCACTTGTGGGCCTTTAACCCATAATTCGCCCGGCTCACCTTTGGCTGCTTCTTCACCATTATCTAACATCAACTTGATCTCAGTATTAGGTGCAGGTAAACCAATCGAACCATTGTATGAATCTAGATCATAAGGACTGACAGTAACTAATGGCGAACACTCAGTTAAACCATACCCTTCCATTAATTTGCTACTGGTGATCTTTTGCCATTTTTCAGCAACAGGTCGCTGTACAGCCATACCACCACCAAGGGACATTTTCAAACTTGAAAAATCAAGCTCGGCAAAACCCGGTGTATTCAACAAACCATTAAATAATGTATTTACGCCCGTGATCGCGGTGAATTTATGTTGGCCTAATTCTTTCACAAAGCCTTTCATATCACGCGGATTGGTGATCAATAAATTTAATCCGCCATACTTCATAAACGTTAAGCAGTTCGCTGTTAGTGCAAAGATATGATAAAGCGGTAAAGCAGTGACAACAACTTCTTTGCCACGTTCTAACACTTGATCTAAGCAACCAGAAACCTGCTCTAAGTTACCTACCATATTGCCATGGGTCAGCATCGCACCTTTAGAGACACCCGTTGTGCCACCGGTATATTGTAAAAAAGCAATATCAGATAAACACACTTCAGGTTTAATGTAATCTTTTTCGTTCGCTGCAAGTAAGGCTTCAAACTTAATGGGGTTAGGCAATGAATAGCTTGGCACCATTTTTTTAATATGCTTAACAACAAAGTTAACCAAGTGCTTTTTAAAGCCACCCACCATATCACCCACTTGGGTAACTACGATGTGTTTTACTTTAGTGTGCGGCAATGCTTTTTCAAGCGTGTCTGCAAAGTTAGCCAGTATAAAAATCGCTGATGTTTCTGAATCATTTAATTGATGTTCAAGCTCACGTACAGTGTAAAGCGGATTAACGTTAACTACGACACAACCGGCACGTAAAATACCGAGTATTGAAACAGGTGTTTGTAATAAATTTGGCATCATTACAGCCACTTTATCGCCTTTTTTCAATCCCAGCTCTTTTTGAATATACACGGCAACACGTTTTGTTGCTTGGTCTATTTCATCATAGCTCAATGTTTTACCCATATTGGTAAAAGCAGGCAAGTCTTTGTAGTCAGTGAAGCTTTTTTCAAACACTTCTAACAACGAGTTGTAGTGCTCAGGATCGATTGTTTCAGGCATACCCTCTGGGTAGCGCTTCAGCCAAATTTTTTCCACTCTTAGCTCCTGTTCTATTTATAATTTATTTTTATTAAACCTTAAACTAAGTAAGGCAATTTCACAATTGAGCAATCACTCTAATTCGCAAATATTCCCACATTTTGTGCAAATATACAATTAACATGCACCAGTTTGCAGCATAAATGCATGAACCTGCTGTAAACATTGCTCAGGGCTTTGCATATGGCAGTGGTGGCCACCTTCAACTTCATTTACTGTTAAGCTTTTGTAATAATTAGCATATTTATTTAAATTATCACTAATAAATTGATATCCTTTACTGCCTAGAATTAATTGGCACGGCACATTTATTTCGCTTATTACCGCTATGCATTGTTGCTCATCAAATCTAAAACCTGAATGATTTTTAAGCTTTGGATCAGTTCTTAGCAGCCATCCATGTTCAGTTTCTCGTATATTTCTGTCCATCAAAAGTGCTATTAAATCCAAAGGTAAGTCACTTTGTGTCGCCCGTGCTTGGTGTATTATTTGTTTTGACTCGTACTGTCGGGGTGCTTTTTTATTTACACGACGTCGATTCAAAATTGCATTTCTAAGCTGCTCAACCACTTTTTCACTGGGTGTTGTGACAACTCCCAGTCCTTCAATCATAGTAACTGTATTTACTTTATCAGGAAAGCAGCTAGCAAAAAGCCCTGCGGCCATTGCGCCCATAGAATGACCAACTAAATGTACTTTATTAACTCCCAGTTTTTCGATCAAATTATAAATATCATCAATGTAATCAGTGAAATAATAGTGTGCATCGCTTCCACGCCAATCTGATAAACCATGTCCTGGAAAGTCCACACAATACCAAGTTGCAGTTAAGGTGTTATGTTCTAACATGGGTAAAAAACTATGACAATTATCAAGCCAACCATGTAATGCAATGACAACCTCTTTTCCTTGCCCAAATGTTAGGCCATGAAGTGTTAATGCGCCACTTTGAACTGAAAATGGATGCACTGCGTAATTCCCCTTTGTTTTTAGTTTGTTTAACGTAAAAGACATTTATTTATACTACATTGCGTATACAATGGCACTACATAATAAACAGGGTACAAAGATGAAGAAACAAATAAGCCTCTTGGCATTATTATGCTCAGCAAGTGCATACGCAGAGCAAGCACCAAAAAACATAATTTATATGATTGGTGATGGCATGGGCCCCGCTTATACTACAGCATATCGCTACTTTAAAGATGATCCGTCGACCAAAGAAATTGAAGGTACGGTGTTTGATACAATTCTTAAAGGTATGGCACATACTTACCCTGACGACCATACCTATGTAACTGACAGTGCTGCTGGCGCAACAGCTTTGAGCTCCGGCCATAAAAGCTATAATGGTGCAATTGCAGTTGATACCGATAAAAAACCGGTAAAAACCATGCTCGAAATTGCCAAACAAAAAGGCATGATCACCGCATTAGTTGCAACCTCACAAATCAATCATGCCACGCCTGCAAGCTTCGCTGCACATAATGAATCTCGTCGTAACTACGATGAAATTGCCAATGATTACATTGATAATAAAATTGCCGGAAAACTTCCCGTTGATTTAATGCTCGGTGGCGGTACTAAATATTACATCCGTGAAGACCGTAATTTAGTTGCAGAATTTAAGCAAGCGGGCTATCAATACAGTGATGACTTTAGTGCGTTAAAAGATATTAAGCAAATTCCTGCGCTGGGATTATTTGCTCCAGTTGGGCTTGACTTTGCGTTAGATAATAACCCAACACGCTTAGCAAAAATGACCAATAAAGCGCTTGAGTTACTTGATGAAAATGACAAAAATGGCTTTTTCGTGATGATCGAAGGCAGCCAAATTGATTGGTGTGGCCATGCCAATGATATTGCCTGTGCAATGGCGGAAATGGATGATTTTGCTAAATCAATCGAGCAAGCAAAAGCGTACGTTGATAAAAACCCGGATACCTTATTGGTGATCACCGCAGATCACTCAACAGGTGGTTTAACATTAGGTGCGCATGGTCAATATAAATGGGAAACCGAGGTAGTAAAAGGCGTGAAAGCCACAGCCGTTAAATTAACTAAATTAATGTCAGAGTCTGATGATTTAAAAGCCATTTGGACTGCTAACACGAATATAGAATACACTCCCGAAAACCAGATCAAGCTTGAACAAGCAAAAAAATTAGGTGATAAACCACTTAATCTTGCCATTAAAGATATTATCAGTAGAGCCAGTTTCACCGGTTGGACTACCGGCGGTCACACTGCTATTGATGTACAAGTATTTGCCTATGGTAAAGGTGCTGATAAATTTATCGGCTCACAAAACAATACTGATATTGCCGATAAACTGATCGGCTTTATTGAACAGCAGTAATGTTTAATTGGCATGTTGCTTTTCCTGAGGGGAGAGGCTAACTGCAACATTAAAGGTTAATTATAAAAAGCCCAGTCATAATGTATCTGGGCTTTTTTAATCACAGCTGGAGGTAAACTTTTGCCAAATACAAGCACATCAACACAGAGTTAAATTACTGTCTAATTGTTAAGCGTAAATGTCCACACCAATTAAGTTTTGTACTTCAGCTCGGCGTTCTAAATTAGCAAACTCGGTGTAGGTTGAAATAGCACGACTTACTTTGGCTGTCGGTTGGTCATAAATCGTTTGTCGGTAACTAGGTTGGGCAGTATCACTTTGTAACTTATCAGCCAGCGCAATACCTGCTTGGCTTGATTTAACAAACTCCGCAGACTGTTTATTATCAGCAGCAGATTGCTCCAATAAACCCTGAGGTTTATTAGTGTTGATCTGTCTTGAGGTAATTTTACCGGGTATGTCTCCCGAGTAAAACCCTGAGCCAATAGGTAGATTCAAAGTTGCGTCTCGTTACTTAGGTTATTAAATTATGTGCCAAATTTAATAACCTTGCAAGTTGCTTTATTAATCAGTTTATTCGCGTCCAGGTAATTTTTTCCAGGTTACTGTATCACGTACATATTTAGGTTGAGCTTGCGCAGCACTGACCGTACGTTGCGCACTGAAATCATCGCTAATTGTAGCCAACATAAAACCGGCATCAGGTAATATGATGTCGTTATTGATAGCTATTTGTGGGTTATCTGCCAGTGCCTCAGGGTATGTTTGCCAGCCAGTGCCCACTGCAATCCCTGGTTCGTCTGCAAGAGATAATAATGCGGGTTTTAATACTTGTTCGTCACCTTGTAAGGTCATCACACCATTATCACTGAGTCTATAATGGGCAAAATATATTTCTCCCATACGCGCATCAATAGCACTAAATACACTTTTTTCACCGGTTTGTTGATAAGCTTGCTGCGCCATCATTTGCAGCGTTGACACACCAACTAGTGGCAGTTTACATGCATAAGCTAAGCCTTGCGCAATGGCGACACTTATACGCACGCCAGTGAAACTACCTGGGCCTTGGCCAAAACCAATAACATCTAAATCAGTTAAACGGCAATTTGCCTTAGCTAACAACTGATCAACCAACGGTAAGATTTTTTGACTATGCTGTTGCGGGCATACTTCAAAATGGTGAAATAACTGACCATTATAATTGAGCACTAAAGACAATGCTTCGGTAGAAGCGTCAAATGCTAATAGATTAATATCACTAGTACTGATTGCGTTATTCATGGTAATTATTTCTCTAGTTAATGTGTTCTAAAAATTCACTGGCCACTTGAAGGCTACGTGTGCGGCGCATCGGCGGCAAGCTTTTTAAAAAGACTTGGCCGTATTGGCGTGTCACTAAACGGTTATCGCAAATCACCAACACCCCTTTATCCTTACTATCGCGGATCAGTCGTCCAACGCCTTGTTTTAGTGCAATCACCGCTTGTGGCAATTGAATATAAGCAAAAGGATCATGTCCTTGTAATTGCGCATCTTGCATTTTAGCTTGGAGCAGTGGATCATCGGGTGCTGCAAAGGGTAACTTATCAATAATAACACAACTGAGTGTGCTACCTCTGACATCAACTCCTTCCCAAAACGACGCAGTACCTAATAATACGGCATTACCATGGCGGGTAAATTTTTCTAAAATAATACGTTTAGACATTTGCCCTTGCATATAAATAGGATAATCAATCTGCGTACTTAGCCCTTCGGCGACTAAATGCATCATCCGATAGCTGGTAAACAATACAAAGCAGCGCCCTTTTGCTGCTTTAATTAAATCGAGGGTAAGCTTAACAATCGCATGAGGCATATTCGCTGCATGTGTTTCAGGCAAATAACGCGGTAAACATAATAAGGCTTGCTGATAATAATCAAACGGACTATCAACCATCATACTTTTGGCAGGCTTAAGGCCTAGGCTTGCGTTAAAATGATCAAGTGCATTATCGACAGATAGAGTCGCTGAGGTGAATACAAAGCCAGCCCCCGTGTCTGCCATCATTTGCGCAAATTTAACTGATACGTTAAGCGGAGTTATATGTACGGTTAAATAGCGGCGTGTTGTTTCATACCAATAACTGTTACCTGTTTGGCTTATATCAAACACCCGCTCTAATTGCCCTTTAAAAGCTAAGGTACGCTCAAATGGGTGTTCTATTTTATCGCTACGGTCTAAACAATGTTTGAGTACTTGATACAAAAAGTCTAAATCGCTGATCACCCTATGTAACGCGGCGCAAATTTCTTTACTTGCCAGCATTTGTCGCCAATCACCTCGGCTACCATCTAAGCCAAATTGTAAGCGCAAGTCTGCAACACTGGTTTCAAGCTTATTTAAGGTTTTACCAAGTTGCAACATATCCGGAATGTCAGAGCGATAAATTGCTCGTAAATCATTAATTAAGTCCACCAGCTTTTTAGTGCTGATACTCTCACCAAAGTAATCACTGGCAATTTCACTTAATTGGTGTGCTTCATCAAATATATAGGCATCAGCTGTGGGAATGAGTTCAGCAAAGCCGGTATCTTTTACCGCCATGTCTGCAAAAAACAAATGATGGTTAACCACTACTATATCGGCATCCATCGCTTTTAAGCGGGCTTTGCGAATATAGCAATCTTGAAAATCAGGACACTCTTTACCTAAGCAGTTATCCGCAGTGGAGCTTACATAAGGTAATACTTTGGCATCTTCTTCGATACCAATACAATCAGCCAGATCACCGGTGTGCGTTTCACTGGCAAATTTAGCCACCATGGCCAATTGATGCATCACATCAGAATCATCGGTCGGTACATGGGCAACATGCTGATTAAGCCGATAAGTACATAGATAGTTACTGCGCCCTTTTAGCAGCGCGGTTTTTTTACTCGCACTAAGCGCTTTGACTAATTGAGGTAAATCACGGTGATATAATTGTTCTTGCAGCGCTTTCGTGCCGGTTGAAATTATTGTTTTACCTTTAGACTTTAGCGCGGGGGCTAAATAAGCGTAGGTTTTACCTGTACCAGTGCCCGCTTCAACCACTAATTGCGAGCGGTTTTTCAATGCATCACTCACCGCAACCGCCATATCGATCTGCGGTTGGCGAGGCGTATAACCATCTAGAGATTGCGCTAACGGGCCTGCTGCACTAAAAAGCTGTTTGATAATAACGATCGCTTTGCTAAAAATAATAGCGGGATTTTACGTAAGCCTAGCCCCAAGGGCAAGTGAATACGCAAAGCAAATAGCAAAGGAGCAATGCTCCTTTGCTATTGTTATTATTGTGCGTTGATCGTTAAAGTAATACCACTTGCCGCAGTGTAACCTTGTAAATCAATATACCAAGCACCAGCTTGGGGATTGCTAATAGTACAGCTTTCATTATTACCATTTTTATAAGGTCGACATTGATATGTTGACGTTGATGACGGCGAACCAAAATTCACATACAGATCAGCATCCCCGCTACCACCTAAAATAGAAATATTTAACGACGCGTAACCCGCACTGATATTTTGACTAAAGCGAGTCCAACCTCCTGTTGCCACACTGACATTCGTCTCGGTACGATTAACCGGTGTCGGTACATTATTGTCACCATCATAACTACCCGTTAAGGAAACACCGGTAATAGCGCTCCATGCTTCAACCATGACATGATATGTACCTGATTGTATATTACTAATAGCGCATGCTTCATTACTGTTTGAATTAGTACTGTTACAGTCAAAGTCTTGTAAAGTAGGCGGTGCGCCAAACTTAACGTATAGATCAGCATCGCCACTGCCACCTGCTGTAGTAAAGTTTAAATTACTACTTCCTGCAGGGACTGCTAAGGTATAAAAAACTTGCTCTTTAGCAAGCGCATTAATTCCAGACACTGTGACACCATTTTCCAGTTCATTGTCAGTGGGTGGTACTTCATAGCCGGCATTTTTAGCCATTTCAGCTAAGTAGCTCACCGCAAGCTTGGCAAATTTACTCGCATGATCAGCATCAAAATTACTGTCGTTTGCTGTATGGATTAGCGGGTTAATATCAGCCATGCGCGACTCAAATGGCATTGAGGCGGCAAAGCCCTGCTGATACCACGAAGCATGATCTGAACAGCCATAACCACACTGATCAAAACCATAACTTAGGGTGGGTAAATAAGTATCGATCAATTGTCCCAAAAACTGATTTTGGCCGCTGTTAGTATAATCTGTCATCATCACAATATCATCGCTACTGCCATGATTACCGGTCATATCAAATTGCACCATACCTACCACATTTTTGCCCTGTGATTTATACGCCGTTGCAATCGCTTTTGAACCTCGCAGCCCTACTTCTTCAGCTGCAAAACCCATAATTTGGATTGTTCTTTGTGGTTGATAGTTATTATCTACGATTGCCCGAAGCACTTCCGACAAGACCGCAATACCGGAGGCATTATCATCCGCCCCGGGCGCTCTGCCATTACTAGGATTTGATTGATTAATTGAATCTAAATGACCGCCAACAATTACTATTTCATCCGCTTTTTCGCTGCCTTGAATAGTCACAATTACAGATGATTGCGACCAACTATGGCTAAAGTAATCAACACTAATATCAGCGCGGTTGCTCGCTAACTGTTGCCAATAATCTTTTAACCATTGAGATGCATCAACTCCACTTTGTACTGAGTAATAGCGATTATTAAAAGCACTCAACGAATTAACGGTATTGGTTAGATCATTAGGACTAATGTTATTGATCAGTGTCTGTACCGTTTGCGCATTATCTATTGTGTAGTTAATAGCCAAGCTGTTGATTGACTGATTCTGTACTTTAGCTAATTGCTCAGTATAAAGCTGCGCCTCAAGCAATGATTCATGTGCTACAAAGCCACCGCAGCGATGGTAATTGTCGTGCATAAATTCACTTAAATTAGCCACTTCAGTCTGTTTAATACGCATAAAATTAATAGAAGATAAGCTGGATGCTTGTGGAGCGAGGAGCTCGGTACTGTGTTTATGAGCTGTTTGGTTTAATTTGTAATGTTTAGCTGCTACAGGGTCAATACTTACCCAAATACTGTCAGGCTCTTGTGCTATTACCAGCTGACTTACCAATAATGACACAGTGCCAAGCAGGACGCTTGGTGCAAAGATATTCATAACAGTTTCCTTTTTTTCTGTGTTTACCCAAATTCAGACTCTGAAAATATAAGGGTAAAAAAGGGAGCGAATGCTCCCTTAGGTGAGGGATTAGTTAGCCGTTATTGTTAACGTTACGCCACTTGCCGCACTGTAGCCTTGTAAATCAATATACCAAGTGCCCGCTTGTGGAGCAGTAATTTCGCAACTTTCGTTGTTACCATTTTTATATGGTCGACATTGATAAGACGATGTTGATGATGGCGAGCCAAAATTAACATACAAGTCTGCATCACCAGAACCACCCGCTATAGCAACATTCAATGTTGAATAACCTGCGCTTAGTTCTTGACTAAAACGAGTCCAACCACCTGAGCTAACACTTACATTAGTTTCAGTACGGTTTATTGGTGTAGTACCCGTATCACCGCCATCAAAACTCCCCGTGAGTGAAACGCCCGATATTTGGTTCCAGGCTTCAACCATTACATAGTAAGTACCTGCTTGAACATTGCTGATAGCACAGCTTTCAGTGCTGGTTGAAGTCGTGCTGTTACAATCAAAACTATTCAGTGTTGGTCTTTGCGCAAATTTTACATACAAGTCCGCATCACCACTGCCACCTACCGTGTTAAACTGCAAATTAGTGGCATTAGCTGGTACTTCTAAGGTAAAGAACAGTTGCTGTTTTTCTGTACCACTGATCCCAGTGCGTGGCACGCCATTGCTAAGTGGCTCGTCAATTGGTGGCTCTACTCCTCCACAACTACTACCAGGGCTTAAATTTGACGTTACACCCACTGCCGCAAGTGCGCTTTGTACATCATCTGGGCTGTAATCTAAATCACATGCCGCATCCATTACACCATTACCAGCCAAGTCCCAATTAGTACTAGCGGTCCAATATAATTGGTTTGCACGCGCCATAACCTCAAAAGCTTTTCTAGTATCCCAACCAGCTTTAGTTGCTAAGTTATAGAATGCTTTATTAAATACACCTGAGCTGTAATGTACATCCATCCCAGAATAATAACTCGATTGGTTATCAATTGAACTACCATCTTGGGTCGGGTTATTCATGTAACGCAATGCACCATTGCCTTTGAAAATTTCTTGGCCAACTAACCAATCATTAGTGCCTAGCATATAAAACTCGGCAGCTTCACCAGCCATATCAGAAAACGCTTCATTCAAGCCGCCCGATTTCCCACTGTATACAAGCCCTGAATTTTGTTCAGTAAAACCATGGCTAACTTCATGAGCAGAAACATCTAAACTAACTAATGGATAAAAGGTATTTTGACCATCACCAAAAGTCATTGCTGATCCGTCCCAAAAAGCATTTTCATAATTACTGCCGTAATGAACACGCATTTGCAATTGAAAAGACAGCGGAGGAGAACCAATCCAGTCGTTATACATATTAAAAATGACATTACCAAAGTAGTGCGCGTCATTTAATGGCGAATAAGCGCCATTTATTTCCTTAAAGGTGTTTTCGGGGCAAGTAAAGGAATACGCTGAAGAGCCACTGGTGCCACCATTTAAATTAATGGTTTTAACATTTGCGTTATTCATGGTGCAAGTGTTGCCTGACTGCGACACATCTAAACTACTAAAATCAGTCCCGTAAATGTACTTTCCTGTTTTTAAATTTCCACCAGGGCCTGTCGCATTGGCATGTTGAAGGTTATCAAAGCTATGCAAAACCTCACCAGAATTCGCATCAATGATCTGATAAGGTCGAGAAGGATTAGCACCATAAGTAACATACGATACTTCATACACTAAATGTGCGACATGTTGCGCATCAAGCCAAATCGCTAAACGCGATTGTTCATTGTGTTTTTTAAGACTTACTGATTTAGCCGCTGCGGGGGAGTTTTTTAACCCCTGTGTAATAGCCATTTTTTTACTGAGTTTTGGCATCACTGAGCTTATATCACTACTAATATCATATACAGCAGCACCATGAGCGCGTTTTAATTGGCCGTTATTATCAAACGTTAAACTCACAGTATCACCAATGACTGGTAATCCTTGATACTGTTGTTGATAACGGCGTGTCGTATCACCATTGTTACTTTTTACTTCTTTTAATACGACTAACTCATTGCCAGCATCTAAACCAACTAACTGCATTGGGCTTGCCATAAGTACCGATGACGCACTATTTTGCAAAGCTGTAGTTAGGGCTGCTTGTTCATTTAGATATTGTTTATTTGCAGCTACTGCACTTGATGCTTGCGTTACCGCAAGAGCAGCAAGTGTTGCTAATGTGATTTTAGATAAATTCACGTTTACGCTCCATTTAAGTTGTTATTTATTTAATATTTTTGTATTAAACCGGCACTACCCGTTCCCGATTCAAGTTCAGCCTATACTGCTTTCAGTGAAATTGAAAATGAAACAAAAAATTAACATTAAATAACAAAAAACCAAAACAGAAACATTTTAAAACAACAACTTAAACCAACATTGTTAATTAATCACTAACAAAACCCCGGAAAACTGTAAATAAATAATTACATTAAATTAACATGTGGTTACATATCATTTGTTTTTATTATTGGTAATACATTAAATGTCATTGCTACTCGGCTCTATAATTAATTGGCAATAGGACTACCGATATAGATAGCAAACTGCAAATGTTGACGACTAGAAAAAGAAGCTGTTGACGTTTAGAAGCTGTTCATACCCATAAAACTTCAAACAAAACCATCAATTAATTTCGCTGTCATTGCGTCAGTAGCATAAACGCCTATTAAAAGTGTAATTAACAGTATTATCGCGGTGACATTTGAAAGTCTCAGGAGTAACATACCTGCGCGAAAGTACATTCCTTTTTGCTCATTCCAATATATTATTTAAGGTCAAACAATGAATGCTTGGTACCTCATTTGTTTTTTATCTGCATTAGCGATTTTTATCGCATTTGCTAACCAGTATATCCTCAAAATGCAAACCACTATTGCCATAACAACTGGCTCAGTAGTGATTTCATTGTTATTAATACTCGCGGTAAAATTATTGGGCGATTCAACCGCACTGGAGATTACACAAATAGTCTCAAGTATCGATTTTAATCAATTATTACTCAAAGGCATGCTCGGCTTTTTACTGTTTGCAGGCGCACTGGAAATTAACCTTGCGGCACTCAAAAAACAACGTTTTGAAATTACCGTACTGGTGTTATTTTCGACCTTAGCTTCAACCTTTATCATTGGCTTTTTAAGCTTTTACTTATTTGCCGCGTTAGGCTTTGCGGTGCCTTTTATCTATTGTTTATTGTTTGGTGCATTAATAAGTCCAACCGATCCAATTGCAGTGCTTGCAATTATTAAACAAATGCGTGCCCCTGAAGGAATTTCTGTGCAAGTTGAAGGTGAATCATTATTTAATGACGGTATTGGTTTAGTTATTTTTACCACTATTTTTGCCGTGGCTTTTCTCGACACTGAAGCCAGTGCAGCAGGCATTGCAGAGCTATTCTTTGTCGACGCACTGGGAGGGATTGCATTTGGTTTAGTGATTGCGTTAGTGGGTCATTATCTGATCATCAACAGTCGTGATGTAAATATTCGCTTGTTACTAACCTTAACTATACCGACAGCAGGATTCGCCGCTGCCAATATATGGGAAATATCTGGCGCACTGGCGATGGTAACTAGCGGTATATTGTTAGGTAATATAACCCGTACTAAAGCGACAGAGCGCACCGGGCCTGAAGACACTCGCTACGTAAAAGACTTTTGGCACGCCACCGACAGCTTTTTGAATGCATTGTTATTTTTGATTATCGGGATGCTAATTGTCACTATGCCCATCAGCCTAGCTGAAATTGGTTTAGGACTACTAATGGTGCCTGCAGTATTACTTGCTCGCTTTATCAGTGTTGGCGCACCATTTGTGGTATTTAAGAAATTTAGAAAATACGACAAACACTCAGTTAAAATTTTAACCTGGGGCGGCCTACGCGGTGGCCTTGCTTTAGCAATGGCTGCGGCAATTCCTCGTGATCAGGTATTTGTGGGCGGCTCTGATTTACACAACCTGCTTGTTATTGTTACCTACGTTGTGGTGATATTTTCGATTATTGTGCAAGGGCTCACTATTTCGCCGTTAATTCACAGTAGCATTAGTGCCAAACAACAAAACTAACATTTAAACTTACTTCTGGCGCCGCAAGCTAATGCTTACGGTGCTAGAATTAGTTATGCATTTTCTATGCATAAGATCCTAGAAATATTACGCCCATGTGTCTAAATGGGTTTCGTCTTCCTCGTCTGTATTGCGCTCTTTCTTAGCTGTTTCAAGCTTTTCTTTAGACAGTAGTTCTTTGCGCTCCAACTGACGTTTTTGCCGCTTTTCACGTTCAATTCGCTGCGCGTTCGAATCTTTTAGCCCCGCAATATGAAAAGCGCCTTTCGACTCAAGTTGCAAACGAGTGATCTGCCCTAAATAAGGGATCATAATATCCATACGTTCCTCCTTTGGTTACTCTTATCATCGGCCGTTATAGCTTATTCTTTAATTTATGCAAAAAAAACTTGCCAGCTTCCCCACAAATGTGTTTTTCTATATGTGAAATTTACTTAAACAGATTAAACACTTTTGTTTACATGAAGCAATGATAAAACGAAAGTTATTTAGGATATATTATAATGCGCTTAAACCTGACAACAGTACATCATCACCACCATTCACCGGAATAACCTGTCAGGTCTTTCGCTGAGAGGTTATTCCTAAAAGGAACCTCTGGCGAGTCAACATACAATGATTCATTTTTCGCCCTGAGGTTCCCTCGGGGTTTTTAGTTTTTAAATTAAAGGAAAAATGAATAATGAGTAATAGCAACCGTCTACGTATCGCCATCCAAAAAGGTGGCCGCCTTTCTAAAGATTGCCAAGACTTACTAAAACAGCTAGGTGTTAAACTTAACTTGCGTGAGCAACGTTTGATTGCCCACTCGACCAATATGCCGATTGACGTACTACGGGTGCGCGATGACGATATCCCAGGTCTGGTAATGGACGGCGTGTGTGATTTAGGCATAGTAGGCGAAAACGTACTCGTTGAAGTACAAGCTGAGCGCCAGCGCCAAGGCGTACCAAGTGAAGTAACTAAACTGTCTAAACTTGATTTTGGCTACTGTCGCCTTGCACTTGCATGGCCGTCAGAACTTGGCAAGCAAGATAAAAGCTGGTTTGAAGGCAAACGCATTGCTACCACCTACCCTGAAATCTTAACTCAATACTTAAAGCGTGAAGGCATAAACGCCAGCACAGTAATGCTGACTGGCTCTGTAGAAGTCGCACCACGTGCAGGACTTGCCGATGCAATTTGTGATTTAGTATCTACCGGTGCCACACTTGAAGCCAACGGCCTTATGCAAGGCGATACTATTTTAGAATCAAACGCCTGCCTTATCCAAAATAAAGACTTACAAGATGCTGACAAACTAGCGCTTATCAACAAACTTATGCCACGCTTACGCGGCGTGAGACAAGCCAAAGAAAGCAAATACATCATGCTGCACGCGCCAAAAGATAAACTGGATGAAATTTGCGATATTTTACCAGGCTCTGGCCAACCAACGGTATTAGCTCTTGCTGGCTCTGATGAGTACGTAGCCCTGCACATGGTGAGCAGTGAAACATTATTTTGGGAAACAATGGAGCAATTAAAAGCGCTAGGCGCCAACTCTATCCTCGTTATGCCAATTGAAAAAATGATGGAGTAAGTCAATGTTGCGCTGGAATGAGGTTTCCAAAGATGCACAAGCAGCGGCGCTAATGCGCCCTGCTGTTAGTGCAAGTGTGGAAGTAGAAGCTATTTGCCAAGCAATTATGGCAAACGTAAAAGAGCAAGGCGACACAGCCTTACTCGACATGGCTAAGCAATATGATAACCGCGAAAATCCGCGCTTATTAGTGCCGCAAAGTGAGATCAATGCCGCTGAGCAGCAGTTAAGCGCTGAGCTTAAATACGCGATAGACACAGCCTACGCTAATGTAAAACGTTTTCACCAAGCACAGCTACCCAAAGATATTAAATTGTCGACTCAGCCCGGTGTGTTATGTGAACTAAAATACCAAGCCATTGAAGCCGTTGGAATATATGTGCCAGGTGGCAGTGCGCCATTGCCTTCATCAGTGATCATGCAAGGTGTACTGGCGCAGCTAAGTGGTGCGACAACCGTAGTGTTAGCAACACCGGTGCAAGGTGATTTACCGATAAACCCAGCAATTTTATATGCGGCTAAACTATGCGGTATCAAAACAATCGTAGAAAGTGGCGGCGCAGGTGCAATCGCCGCAATGGCTTATGGTACAGACTCAGTGCCCAAGGTGAATAAAATTTTTGGCCCGGGTAACAGCTTTGTGACTATGGCTAAACAACTAGTAGCTCAGACCATACCAGGCATGGCGATCGATATGCCTGCGGGCCCATCTGAGGTGTTAGTGATTGCCGATGAGCGCGCAAACCCTGAATTTATTGCCGCTGATTTATTATCTCAAGCTGAGCACGGCGCTGATTCGCAAGTAATTTTACTGTGTAACAGTGAACGTATGATTGCCCGCACCGAGCAAGCCATTGAACGCCAATTAGCTAAACTATCGCGTCAAGATATTGCCGCAAAAGCATTGGCTAATTCATCGCTTATTTTGGTTGATTCAATCGAGCAAGCATTTGCTGTATCAGCACAATACGGCCCTGAACACTTAATACTGCAACTGGCTGATGCCAACCCGTATTTAAACAAAGTTAAAAATGCAGGATCTGTATTTGTGGGTGACTACACGCCAGAATCTGCTGGTGATTATGCCTCTGGTACTAATCACGTATTACCAACCTATGGCTACAGTGCCACTTATTCAAGCTTAAACTTACTTGATTTTTTTCGCACTTATACCGTACAAACCATTACTCAAAATGGTTTAAAAAACTTATCAAAAGCAATTTTACCATTGGCTGATGCAGAAGGACTTGATGCCCACGCAAATGCCGTTAAGGTGCGTTTAGAGGCGATGAACAATGAGCAATAATCCTTTATTACCGGCCAATATTGATGCATTAGCAGCATATAGCTCGGCAAAAAGTGAGAAACTAACCGGCACAACGTGGCTTAATGCAAATGAAAGCCCGTATGTTAAAAGTATCGATATCACCATTAATGATTTAAATCGCTACCCTGATCCGCAGCCTATGAATGTTATTAACCGCTATGCTGATTACGCAGGACTCACTGCTGAACAAGTACTTATGACCCGTGGTGCGGATGAGGGTATTGAGCTACTGGTACGCACCTATTGCCAACCAGAGCAAGATTCGGTTGCTTTATTTTTACCTACGTACGGCATGTACAAAGTCACCGCCGACACTCACAACGTAGCAATAAATGGCTTAAGCCAAGCATTATTACTCGATGCTACTGTTGATCAAATAATCAACGCTGTTGGTAATAGCAAATTAGTGTTTATTTGTAATCCAAATAACCCAACAGGCAGCTTAACACCGCTTGAAAAAATAAAGGCTATTGCAACAGCACTTGCCGATAAAGCACTGGTCGTTGTGGATGAAGCTTATATTGAATTTTGCCCAGAGCAAAGTGCAAGCAAACTCATCAACGAATTTGCCAACATAGTAGTACTTAGAACGCTCTCTAAAGCATTTGCGTTAGCAGGCCTGCGTACAGGCTTTACTCTTGCCCAATCGTCAGTACTAGCGCCAATCCGTAAAGTGATTGCACCGTATCCAGTATCAACGGTAGTGGCAAGCATTGCTGCAAATGCACTCAGCCCAGATGCCATTACTTCAATGCGTCGCCAAGTAAGTATTTTAAATGCACTAAGGGCAAAGCTAAAGCAGTGGCTCGAAGCCTCCCCTGCCGTATTACAAGTGCTCAGTGGCGAAGGAAATTTTGTCACCCTAAAGCTCGCCGATAAAAACAGCTTTAATATCGCACTTGAGCAAGGCTTAGTTATGCGTGCTTTTACTTTATACGGCGAAAACGATTGGCTACGTATTTCAATCGGCAGTGAGCAAGAACTAGAACAAGTAAAAATATGGTTAGATGGCCTAAGCCAATCAGCCACTTTTAAAGAGCAGGAAGTATCATGAGCAACCCGTATTTATTTATCGACCGTGATGGCACTATTATTGAAGAGCCAATCACCGACAAGCAAGTAGACAGTCTTGAAAAGTTAGCGTTTTTACCAAACGTGATCCCTGCTCTTTTGCAATTACAAAGCGCAGGCTATCGTTTAGTGATGGTGTCAAACCAAGATGGCTTAGGCACTGACAGCTTTCCAACGGCTGATTTTGATATTGCCCAAGATAAGATGATGGCTATTTTATCAAGCCAAGGCATTAAATTTGACGACGTATTAATTTGCCCACACTTTAATGAGCAAAATTGTGATTGTCGTAAGCCAAAAACAGGGTTGCTTACCGAGTTAATGCGCTCAGGTAAAGTCGATTTAGCACGCTCATTTGTGATTGGCGATCGCCAAACAGATATTGGCCTTGCACAAAACTTGTGTTGTGAAGGTATTTTGTATGACGGTGATTGGAATGCAATTGTCACTAAACTTACCACCGCTGATCGACAAGGCCGCGTGACTCGCAACACTAAAGAAACGCAAATTGATGTAAAACTCAATTTAGATCAAAGTAAAAATGGCGAGATCAGCACCGGCCTTGGCTTTTTTGATCACATGCTTGATCAAATTCGCACCCATGCCAATATTGGCCTTGATATTCAAGCCAGCGGCGACTTGCACATTGACGAGCACCACCTTGTTGAAGATATCGGCATTGCCCTTGGTTTAGCGCTTAAACAAGCCCTTGGTACTAAATCACAAATTGCTCGCTATGGTTTTGCCCTACCGATGGATGAATGCAAAGCAGAGGCACAAATTGACTTGTCAGGTCGTGCTTCGTTTGTATTAAACGCTAACTTTAGCCGTGAAAAAGCCGGTGATTTAGACGTACAAATGGTTGAGCACTTTTTCAAAAGCTTAAGCGACAATGCAGCGATCAGCTTAATATTGTCGGTTAGCGACGGTAACTGTCATCACCAAGTTGAAGGTTTGTTTAAAGCGTTTTCTCGCGCTTTACGTATGGCCATTGCCGCTGACGCCAGCCAACAAACAGCAAGCTCTAAGGGGTGTTTATGATTGCCATAATTAACACCGGTTGTGCCAACATAAACTCTGTACGCTTTGCTTTTGAGCGCTTAGGGCAAACGCCAGAAGTGATCACCTCGCCAGAGCAACTTAAAAACTTTGAACGCGCCATTTTACCAGGTGTTGGCCATGCATCTGTTGCTATGAAGCGCTTGGTAGAAGGCGGTTGGCAACAGGCAATCAATGAATACCAACGCCCTCTGATGGGGATTTGTTTAGGCATGCAGTTACTGTGCGAAAGCACTGAAGAAGGTAATGTGCAATGCCTTGGCAAAATACCTGGGCACGTTAAAGCACTTGATGTGGGTAGTTTAACGTCTCCGCACATGGGTTGGAATAACCTCACCGTTAATCGTGAACATGCTTTAACCAAAGGCCTTGATGCAAACAAGCAAGTATATTTTGTGCATAGTTTTGCTCATACCGTGAATGATGCAACATTGGTTAGTGGCGAATACGGGCAAACCTTCTCAGCGATTGTTGCCAACGATAACTACGCGGGTATGCAATTTCACCCTGAACGTAGCGCTAAAGTCGGCACTCAGTTATTGCAGAACTTTTTAGACTGGCAGCTATAAATAAAGCGTATCAACACAAATTAATAAAGAGAATTCAAGTGATTATTCCAGCATTAGATGTATTACAAAATCAAATTGTGCGCTTATATCAAGGTAAATACGATACCGCACAGTTTTACCCGTTTGAGCTTGGTGCGCGCTTACAAGAGTATGCACAAAGCGGCGCAGGTAAATTACACCTTGTTGATTTAGAAGGCGCACGCGATCCTAATAAAAAACAATGGCAACACATTCAAGCAGCCACCAAAGTACTTAACGTACCGTATCAAGTTGGTGGCGGTATTCGTACTGAACAAGACGTAAGCGACTGGCTTAAAGCCGGTGCTAACCAAGTAGTAATTGGCTCTATGGCGGTTGAAAAACGTGATGAAGTAAAAAGCTGGATTGAAAAATTCGGTGCCAAGCACTTTGTTATCGCCCTCGACGTTAATAAAACCGACAATGGCTGGGCACCTGCCACCCACGGTTGGTTAAGTGAATCAGAATTCGGCTTATTTGAATTAGTCGATTTTTATGTAGCACTGGGTGTAATTGATTTTCTATGCACGGACATCAGTAAAGACGGCACCATGACTGGTCCTTCGTTTGCATTATATGAAGACTTAATAAAACACAACAGCAATATTAAAGTACAAGCATCTGGGGGTGTAAGCTCGCTTGATGACATTAAAAAGCTCAAAGAGCTTGGTGTAGGCGGTGTTATTTTAGGTAAGTCACTGCTTGATGGCGCATTTAATGTAGAGGAGGCGTTGGCATGTTATCAAAACGCATAATCCCGTGTTTAGACGTTAAAGACGGCCAAGTAGTCAAAGGCGTTAAATTTAAAGGCCACGAAGTGGTTGGCGACATATTAACAATGGCTAAAGCGTATAGCGAAGCTGGTGCTGACGAACTGGTATTTTATGAAATTAGCGCCAGTGTTGAAAAACGCCTTCTCGATGTAAACTGGGTAGAGAGCATAGCACGTCATATTGATATTCCATTTTGTGTTGCAGGTGGTATTAAATCAGTGGCTGATGCAGCACGCGTATTAGAACGCGGCGCTGATAAAATCAGTATAAACAGCCCTGCTATTGCCCGCCCTGAGCTTATCAAAGAACTACATGATGAGTTTGGTAAACAATGTGTCGTTGTCGGCATTGATAGCTTTTACGATGAAGTAACTGGCGAATATTTAGTGTATCAGCTTACTGGCGATCCTAATGCGTCAAGCCGCACCCGTTATAAAACGCAAGAATGGGTAAAACGCGTGCAAGACTTAGGCGCAGGCGAAATCGTACTCAACTGCATGAACCAAGATGGCGTACGCAATGGCTACGATAACCAGCAGCTGTCTAAAATGCGTGCTTTGTGTGATATTCCTCTTATCGCCTCAGGTGGTGCTGGCACCATGCAAGATTTTGTCGATGTATTTAAACAAAGCCACGTTGATGGCGCACTGGCAGCCAGCGTATTTCACAAAAATGTGATCAACATCGGCGAATTAAAACAATATTTAATAGATAACCAAGTGGCGGCGCGACTATGCAACTAACCAAACAAAACCTTACCCAAGTTGATTTTGCTAAAAGCGAATTGATCCCTGCCATCGTGCAAGATGCCCGTACTGGGGTTATTTTAATGCAAGGCTTTATGAATCAAGAATCGCTGGAAGTCACCTTTGAAAAGCAAAAAGTGACGTTTTACTCGCGTTCAAAAAACCGTTTATGGACCAAAGGCGAAACCTCTGAGAATTACTTAGAAGTAGTGTCTGTCCATACTGATTGCGACTATGACTCTATTTTAGTGCTGGCTAACCCGCTTGGGCCAACTTGTCACTTAGGCACACAAAGTTGTTTTGGTGATGCTGCAAAACCAAGCCTAAGCTTCTTAGCGCAGCTTGAGCAAGTAATTGTATCGCGTAAAAACGACGACCCTGAAAAAAGCTACACCGCCTCTTTGTTTGCTAAAGATTTAAGCCGCAGTTGTCAAAAAGTGGGTGAAGAAGGCGTTGAGGTCGCTTTAGCTGCAATGAAACATGATAACGAAGAGCTAACCAACGAATCAGCTGATTTGTTATATCACTTAATCGTATTGCTACAGCGCCAAGGCCTAGAGCTACAAGACGTAGTAGCGTGTTTGCAAGGAAGACATAAGTAAGTTTATCTGCTCTTGTTTATTAAGCGCTGAGTTTGCTCAGCGCTTTGTTTAAAGACCTTTAAGTAAGTTGTTTACAAAAAGGCTAAGAGGCGCCGCGCTGAATACCAAGCAAAAAGTCTTTTAAAATAAAATAGTTAAAACAGAAAATGCAACTGCGGAATATGAAAGGCTAGACTGCATCCAAGTCAGCTTTTAAAGTCTAAATCACGCTATTGCTGCAAGAGCTTTATTTTCTGGCAGTGAGAGCATTTTTAACGCTGCGTCTCTTGGTTTACTTTCACCTTGTTCCATTTCCTCACTCGTTATCACTAACATTAAAATAGCAAGCGAATACAGGTTGGGAAAGATTATTTTGTTGCCTAAACTTCGTACTTTCTCGGGCGTAAATTCATGTACCGTAGTTAAGCAAAGCGCATCAAACTTTCGCATTAAAATAAAAATTATCAAATCCCCTTTAAACCTTTTTAGTCGCTCTATACGACTAAACTAAAAACACCACAAAAATGAAAGGGAATAATAATGATTAACGCATTCACACGATTGACTCTGATTGGCACTGTACTGCTATCTGCTCAAGCTTTGGCTTGGAATAACGAGATGACACTACAAGACACAAAAAAGCTTACCCTTGATGCTCAATCACTATCAGCATTAAACGTTGAAGCAGGTTCGGGCTTTTTACATATCGTAGGCAGTAATACCGACACTGTGACGGTAAAGGCTGAAATTTATCAATATGAAGCGCATGACAACTACTGCCTTACTTTAGATAAAAGTGGCAACTCAGCAAAATTAACTGCGAATAATTGTGATAACCACAGTGAAGATCATACGCGCATAGATCTAACGGTGTCGCTACCAGCAACATTCTTGCTTGATATTACCGATGGATCAGGCGAGATCTCGATTGAAAATGCAGCTGAAACTAGCATTCATGATGGTTCTGGCGCAATTATAATCAATAATATTTCGGGTCAATTAACCATTGAAGATGGCTCAGGCGCAATCACTGCGAGCAATATTACTGACAGTGTAAACATCCATGACGGCTCTGGCAGTATTGAACTGGCAAACACTCAAGGTGATGTAATCATTCATGATGGATCGGGTAATATCGATGTGCAAAACATTGTCGGCAAAGTAACAGTAACCGATGGATCTGGTGGTATTTATGTTAACAAAGCAGGCGATTTTACTTTACTTGCTGATGGTTCAGGTAGCGTTACAATAAAAAATGTGCCTATTCAAAATCTATAAGTGGCTGCGTTTGCTTAAAGAAATACTTAGTTTTGGGGCAAAAAAATTTAAAAATTGCGCTAAAACGTTTGATATAAGTCATGCAATAATTTTATTTTCACGTCTTTAATGGCATTTTTTCAAGCCCTTAGGTATCCTTTAAGCAACTACGAAGGATTAGCTATCACAAAAGGATAGTCCACTATGAAAAAGTATTTATCGGTATTATTAACAGGCCTTATTTTATCGGGTTGTAGCAGCTTAACAACAGAGCAAAAAGCAAGTATTGATAACCTCACGCCTTGTGAAAAAATCAATGGTTTATTAGCCGCCTACGACTCACGTTTTGAAGTGTTAAAGCGCACCCGTGTAAATACAAAGTACGCAGAAACCTGGACAGCTAAATACAATCTCGTTGGTGAAGCATGCCAAATCAGTGCTTTGGATGCCGATACAGTGACTTATCGTTGCCAAGATAATTACCAAGAAAAAACGCAAGCGGTGGCCATTCATCAAAAGGCTGTTGATTTCACCCGAGCTTGTTTAGCGCAAAATAACTGGCACGAACAACAAAAAGAATCTGCTGATTCATTACGCACTACCTTTGTACTTGATGAAAAAAACCCAGCTATTTCAATTCATACCGGAAAAACATTATCTCGCTCAACGCCTTGGTCTACCTCATTTGAAGTAGGTAAATCGGTAGCAAATAAATAGCATTAAAACCATAAAACAGGTCAGCAAATGTTGACCTACTTGGCTAAGGATTTATGAATTCAACACCCCAAAAAAGTTCATCGCTATTAAAAACCGACTGCATTGGGAAATGCCACCGTCTCAAAGGCTATTGCAGCGGCTGCGGCCGAACTAGCGACGAAATATTTGACTGGATCATTTTATCAGACCAAGAGAAACAAGCTATTTTAGATACTCCAAGAGAGGATGCTAATACCCCATAGCTTATTATTAAGGTGCATTGCGTTGCGACGGGTCGCGTTTAAAGTCTTTAATTAATTGCTTAGGGTCAAGCTGCTCACGTTGCTTACTTGCTGCCTCAGCCCACCACAGTAACTGATTAAACGACCGCGAAAAATATTCGCGCCATGATGCTTGCTCTGCCTCTTTGTTTGTTTCACCACTTTCAATAAATACATCTTGCGCTTTTGGCACATGGATCATAGCCGACACCGGCAAACACCCAAGTTCACTTAAAAAACTGCGCATCCCAACAGCGGCACGAACGCCCCCCCACTGCCCCGCAGAATACGTAACAATAACGCTGGGTTTGTAAGCAAATAAAGAGCTACCAAAATGGTTTAATAGATTAGCCAATGCTGGACTCATTGAATGATTGTACTCAGGGCTGACCATAATAAAACCATCGCTGGCTTTAATTTTTTCCGCTAGGTCATCGAGTTTTTTAGGCACCTCGGCTTGTGAATAAGCAAAGTGCGGTTTAAATATAGGGTCCAGATCGTAGTCTAGCGGATCTATCAGTTCAATATCGTGGTCACTGTATTGCTCAAGCAAACAGCGTTGGCATGCCTTGGCAACTCTTTCACCGAGACGTGCCGGCTTAGGTGGCGAACTTTTTCGAACTGAACCTAAAAAAATTAATAGTTTCATGTACAGGCACTCCATTTTATTTAAATCAATATACGAATATAAACGTAAATTTGTGCGGTAGGTCATAAATAAAACCTACCTTACAAGCAAAACATAAAATGCATGTTTAAACATTAATGTGGATCACGCTTTACCCCTGTAGCTAACATTACTAAGCTTTATCGAGCGCTTGGCTTACATCAGCAATGATATCGTCGATGTTTTCAATACCCACTGATAAACGAATTAAATCGCGGCTAACCCCTGCGTTCGCCAATTCTTCATCATTTAATTGTCGATGCGTGGTTGATGCTGGGTGGCAAGCCAATGACTTTGCATCACCGATATTTACTAAACGTAAAATCATATTCAGCGCATCAATAAAGCGAGTGCCAGCTTCAAGGCCACCCGCTATCCCAAAGCTTAAAATACCAGACGCTTTGCCACTAGTGGTTGTTTTACTCATTGCGTTATAGGGACTTGACGCTAACCCCGCGTAATTAACCCAAAGCACCTTAGGGTGATTATCTAGGTATTCAGCAAGCTGTTGCGCGTTTTCACAGTGGCGCTGCATTCTTAGCCCTAAAGTTTCAAGACCAATTAAAATGTCAGAGGCGTTTTTAGGCGCAAGTGCCGCACCGGTATTTCTAAGTGGAACAACGCGGCAGCGACCAATAAACGCCGCTTCAGCAAAAGCATCGGTATAAACCACATTATGATACGACGGATCAGGCTCATTCATCATCGCAAAACGAGTGGCATTGGCTTTCCAGTCAAACTTACCCGAATCAACAATCATGCCGCCTATAGCAGTACCATGACCGTTAATATATTTAGTAAGCGAATGCACCACAATATCGGCACCCAACTCAAATGGCCGGCATAAATACGGCGTTGCTACCGTGTTATCTACAATCAGCGGCACGCCTTTGCTATGGGCTATTTTAGCTAATCGAGCGATATCAACAATATTCCCTGCAGGGTTACCAATCGACTCACAAAAAACCACACGGGTATTCTCATCAATCGCGTTTTCAAAACCGGCAAAGTCATCCGCTTTAATCATTCGCGCTTCAATACCTTGGCGAGGTAGACTATGGGCAAATAAGTTATAAGTACCACCATACACTTGGCTGGTACTGACAATATTAGTGCCCACTTCACATAAACATTGAATTGCGTAAGTGATGGCCGCCATACCAGAGGCCACAGCAAGCGCACCAATGCCCCCTTCCATGGCCGCAATACGCTGTTCAAGCACCGCATTAGTCGGGTTCATAATACGGGTATAAATATTCCCGGGTACTTTTAAATCAAATAAATCAGCACCATGCTGAGTATTATCAAACGTATACGATGATGTATTGTAAATCGGCACCGCCGCCGATTTAGTTGTAGGTTCAGATTCATAACCGTGATGCAGCGCTAAAGACTCAAGTTTCATAATTATTTCCTTCAATTAATTTGCCACTAAGCTAGCATTTATTGGTTATAAAGTGCACATGAAATATATTAAAGGATGTTGAAGTAATTAGATTTAAGTTAAATTCTGCTAAGAGAGAATTATGTTAGTTTGTTCCACCTTAAACGAACACCTGCTTTTCTTAAGAAAGTGGACATAGCTGTTTATTATGGTTTAGGCTGTGAAGCGTGCATTGACTGATTGAACGTATCTTAACTCCAGATCGTCCTCTGGACTTTTCAGCTATAAAAAATAAAAAGAACAATAATCTGTTGTATTGTAAGCGTCTAGCAAAGTGCACCTGCCAGTAACTCGTCAAACCGATTAAACTATTTCTTAATTTCAATTAGGAGATAGCCATGAGAAAAATGCGTAGCCTTGAACAATGGCGCAGTATTATTGAAGAACAACAAGCCAGCGATTTAACTATTACTGAGTTTTGCCAGCAACATGCCTTATCAAAAACAAGCTTTTATGCGGCACGAAGTAAGCTTACTGCTGCATCTGGTAGTTTTGTTCGCGCAAA
>NZ_JACJDM010000031.1:0-56765 GCF_014163545.1 Pseudoalteromonas sp. SR45-6 | reverse complement strand
ATTGTAAACTCGCACCGTGTTGCCTTAACCATTTTGTTGCTTGCTTATAATCAGGATAAAACTCACTGACGCGCTGCCAAAATGCGGCACTGTGATTTAAATATTTCAAGTGAGCTAGTTCATGCACAATTACATAATCAATAATACTCTGCGGCGCACTGGCTAATAACAAATTAAAGGTCAATTCTCGTCGTCGATTACAACTGCCCCAACGACGCTTATAAGTATGAATGCGAATACTGCTAGGTAAAGCCTCTGCCATTTTTAGGCAATAAGCATGTACACGCATTTCAATATAATTTTCTAATTGCTCATGTAAAAAACTTTCGAGCAAGGTTTGGTACATTGGCTGCTGATGCTTAACCCGTCCAGAAAGATTTAGCTGTAACACATTCCCCTGCTGATTTTTTACTAGCTGCCATGCGCTGCGCGAGCTGACACCATAAGTCAGTATCATAGGTTGTGAAAAAACCAGTACGCGATTATCTTGTAATGGGTATTGGCGAGTATCAAGCATTTGACTTTGCTTATTAATTTGCGCATTGATCCAGTCAGTTTTACTTAGCAGCCAGCTTTCAAGTTCCTTTTTAGCAACCCCAACAGGCGCATAAACTGTGACACTTTGTTGCTGGACTTTGATAGCGACAGTTTTGCGGCGGCGACTACGTTTTAATGTATATTCAAACAAACCTAACTCTTGTAATTGACCGACAGTCATTAAACTAATTAACAGGTCACTATAATACCTTGCAAAATAACTGCTAATCTATATCTAAGTAGAATTAAATAAAGCGATATCAAACATGCCTGATAAGCCTTGTTGTCGTTATACCTCTCCCGATGGCCATCATTGTCAAGAAACAGACATGGGCTCAGGTTTTTGTTTTTGGCATGATGCCAAATTTGATAAGTCAGGCTTAGATCTGACCCAAAAATTAGAGCGCTATGCAAAAAAGGGAGGATTATTACAGGGATTGCAATTAAAACGCGCTAACCTCAATGGGCTTAATTTGATAAAACAAGATGATGAGGATGGTTTTGATTTATCTTACAGTAATTTTTATCGTGCAACGCTCACCAACGCTCACCTGTTTAATAATAAAATAGCCCACAGTTCACTGATGAAAGCCAACTTGCACGAAGCAAGCCTGCATTACTGCAACCTACAAGATACAAATTTATTGGGTATAAAACTAAACAACACCCGTATTGATAACATTGAGCTAGGCGCTGAACTATTACAGGAAAAACAAGCTAAAGCAGCGCTTAAACATACAGATAAAAGCGCAGCCCTTGACTTATTTGAACAATCAGAAGAAATATTTCGCAATTTACGTAAAGCATCAGAACAACAAGGCTTATTTGAACTGGCGGGTAATTTCACGTACAAAGAACTGCGGATGCGTCACGCACAATATCCACGGGGTTCAAAAAAACGATTAGCCTCGAGCTGTATTGATATGTTGTGCGGGTATGGTGAAAAGCCTGAAAATGTGATCCGTTTTAGTTTGTCACTGATCATCTGCTGCGCCCTGTGTTATTTTATTTTTGGGGTGATGGATGCTGGTCGTATTATGCAGTTCAATCCGGCGGCAACATTAAGTGATAATTTATTAGCCCTACTTAATAGCTTTTATTTTAGCGTGGTTACTTTTACAACCTTAGGATATGGCGATATTACTCCGGTTGGTTTCTCCCGATTCGTTGCTGCAGTTGAAGCGTTTTGCGGGAGTTTCTCTCTGGCACTATTCGTAGTCGTATTTGTCAAACGTATGACCCGATAATTACCGATTACTTTATCTGCGAAAATAAATAGTTCAGCTAAATACCTGCTATAAAACTGGTTATAAATGATGCTATCATTACGCACAATGAAACTTAGCGAATTGATTTTAAAAAGTTTTTGATTTTGTTAAATTTTGCAGCTAAATATGTAAACAAATAACAGGCATTTGCGCAAAATTAATTAATTGTCTTAACATATATTTCAGGTGATATTAGTTATTACTGAAATAACAGTGTATTGAGTCGTTATGCTTACCGCTTTTTTTATTACCGATCACGATCCGAGCCTTCTTATTAATGGTGTTTATGACCCATTTTTAGTCGCTCTGTCTGTTTTAACGGCTATTTTCTCTGCATTTTTTGCAACTTACATGATCGATCTGGCCAAAGAAACACGCTTCAAAAGTTATCAAAAATTAGCCAACTCAACGGCTTCCTTGGTACTTTCTGGCGGTATTTGGAGTATGCATTTTATTGGTATGTTGGCATTTTCACTGTGTACAAATATCAGCTACGACCCAACACTCACCTTTTTATCTTTCATTCCAGCATTTTTAGCCTGCCTAACTGGCGTGTCATTATTAGTAAAAAATAACGCCACTATTTTCAGTTTAATACTGCCCTCGGTACTACTCGGCGCAGGTATCGGCACTATGCATTACAGTGGTATGGCAGCAATGGAATTGAGCCCGCTGCTACGCTACGATCCATTGATGTTTGGGTTGTCAATTATCGTTGCCGTTGTACTGGCGTTTATATCTTTATATGCTCGCTTTAATATTAAAAAGCACCTCCCAACACTAAATTCTTTGCAGACGCGGTTGATCAGCGCAATCATTTTGGGTTTTGCTGTTGCAGGTATGCATTACATGGGAATGGCGGCAACACGGTTTGTTGCAACCTCGCCATTAATTGGTAATGACAGCGCCAGCTCAGAACTTACATTTGTTGCTATTAGCGTAGTGTTCGCCACCATTATTCTAACCGCGATAGTTGCTATCATTAACGGTATGGTACGCTATCGCATGTTACTTGAAGAAAAAACAGGGAATGAATCTCGCTTAGAGGCTATTTTATCGACCGCTATAGATGGCATAGTAACAATTAACAATCGCGGTATTATCTTAAGCTTTAATAACGCTGCAGAGAATATTTTCGGCTGGCATAGCACTGATGTAAAGGGTAAAAACATAAAAATGCTGATGGCAGATGATATCGCAGCCGAGCATGATGAATATCTATTAAAGGCACATCACATCGATTTAGGTAAAGTTATTGGCGTCAATCGTGATGTTCTTGCTAAACATAAACAAGGTCACCTATTTCCTATTCGCTTAGGTATTGGTGAAGCAAACCAGCCAGGACAAGAGTCAATATTTGTTGGCTTTATTACTGACTTGACTGAGCAACGCAAACTACAACAAAACCTCATAGCGAAAGAACAACAATACCGCTCGCTGATGAATAATATGCCTGGCGTGGTATTTCGCTGCCAGTTGGATAAAAGCTGGAGCATGATTTTTATTAGCCCTAGCATTAATGAAGTAACTGGCTATGTCCCATCGGAATTTATCAATCAGCATATTCAGTTTAGTGATTTGATTTTTAAAGATGATAACAAACGCATCAATAAATCGGTCGAGCAAGCGATCGCTGCTAAATCGCAATACTCAATTGAATACCGACTACGTCATCGAAGTGGCAAGCTAATTTGGGTGCTTGAGAAAGGTAGCTTTGAGTTCAACAAGCAAGGTGAAGCGATTTGGATCGACGGCGTTATTATCGATATTAGTGAACGTCGTGAATACGAAGATAAATTAAAGTTGGCGAAAATAGCCGCCGAAGATGCAGCTCAAGCCAAACAGTCATTTATGGCGAATATGAGTCACGAAATTCGCACACCGATGAATTCGATTATTGGCTTTAGTGATTTATTGATGGATACCCCACTTGATCAAGACCAACAAAAGCACTTAATTATCGTAAATAATGCGGCTCGCTCGCTGTTACGGCTATTAAATGAAATATTGGATTCTGCAAAACTTGAAAAAGGTAAGCTGACCATTGAATTAGTGCATTTTAATCTTCAAGCGGTGCTTGATAGTATTATTTCTACATTTTGGTTAGAAGCAAAAAAGAAAGATCTAGAACTAACACTTACCATCAAAGAGTCTGTTCACCCTACTTATTACGGTGATCCAGACCGAATTCGCCAAGTTTTAACAAATTTAATTGGTAATGCAGTTAAGTTTACAGCTCAGGGCTCAGTGAATGTCACTGTCAGTACGACACAAAATAATTACTTATTTTTTGAAGTACAAGATACCGGTATTGGTATTGCTAAAGATCGTCTTAAAGCGGTATTTCAGCCTTTTGAACAAGCTGACGGGACTACTACACGTCGTTTTGGTGGCACTGGACTTGGTACTACTATCAGTAAGCAACTCGTTGAGCTGATGGGTGGCATAATTAACGTAGTCAGTGAAGAAGATAAAGGCAGCTGCTTTTATTTTTCATTGCCTTTAGAGGTCGGTGATGAAACCCAAGTCAATTACTTTGATAAGTTGCATACGCAATTACCTAAGCTGCGCATTTTAGTCGTTGATGACATAGCACAAAATGTTGAGCTACTACAGTTATTATTGTCGCGAGATCAGCATACGATTAGCTCTGCAAGCAACGGCTTAGAAGCGATCGCTATTTTTGAAAAACAAGATTTTGATGTCATTTTAATGGATATCCATATGCCTGAATGTGACGGTATTGCCGCGACCGAAAAAATTCGTGAAATTGAGCAACAACGACAGCTAAAAAAGACTCCGATCATTGCGCTCACCGCCAGTGTCTTACAGCAAGATAAATTAACGGCTAAAAAAGCGGGTATGAATGGCTTCGCCAATAAGCCTGTTGATATCAATCAATTGAATCAAGAGATTGCGCAAGTGCTTGGCTTTGGTTTAAATATAGAAACGCAAATTGCTCACATTGATCCCGCAGCACAGCATATTGATTTTAAAAAAGGACAGCAACTTTGGGGCAGTAAGTGTAAACAGCTGAGCGAAATACACCGTTTTTTTAAAGAGCAGCAGGCAACATGTGACATTATCTTTAATGATGGACTAAATGCCTTAAAAGATATTAATGGCACATTACATACCCTTAAAGGCTTATCTGGTAATTTAGGTTTACCGACTATGATGGCCCTACTTTCAACCTTAGAAAACAGCCAAGCCCCTGAGCAGCAGGCGCAAATAATTCAGCAATTGCAGATAGAGTTTAATGCGGTCAATGAGTTGTTAGCTAGAAAAACCAGCAGCTGTATAGCAGTGCAAAGCAGCGAAAAAAATACCCAAGTACTATCGCTCAGCGAATTTAAAATACTGTGTGAACAACTGCGTAAAGACGCAGAAAATGCAGAGCTCAATGATGAGTTGTTAGCAACATTAGCAGACAATGCCCCCGCTACTTATCAAAGTGATGTGGATGCATTAATCGAATATTTCGACCAGTTTGACTTTGACAATGCCCAGAGTACTCTTATTGCATTAATAGAGCTGCTCAATCAGGCAGCAAATTTGGAAACACACTGATGGACTTAATAACCGAACGCCCACGAATTCTTATTGTTGATGATGAACCCGCCAACCTTAAAGTCATGCGCGAAGTATTAGGGAATCAATATCGCCTCTCTTTTGCTAAATCGGGTGATGCCGCGCTCGCGTTAGTTGAAAAAGAGCCACCCAAACTCATTCTACTCGATATTATGATGCCAAATATGAGTGGTTTTGAAGTATGTCAGCTGCTTAAACAAAACCCTGCTACTGAGCATATTCCAGTCATTTTTGTGACTGCACTTGCGGATGAAAGTGATGAGTTTAAAGGTTTTGAAATTGGCGCGGTAGATTACATAACCAAGCCTATTAGTCCTGCAATCGTAAGAGCGCGTGTTAAAACTCATTTATCCCTAGTTCAGGCTGAGCAGCTAAAGTTGGCTCACGTTGATTTAGTCCATCGTTTAGGGTGCGCTGCCGAGTATAAAGACACCGATACTGGCGAGCATATTGTGCGCATGAGTAAATACAGTAAAATTTTAGCACTAGCCTATGGAATGACTGAACAACATGCTGAGCTTCTCAAACAAGCAGCACCGATGCATGACATTGGTAAAATCGGCATTCCCGATGCAATCTTGCTTAAACCAGGGAAATTAACAGCCGAAGAATTTGAACACATGAAACAGCATGCCAAAATCGGCGCTAAAATTTTAGCAAACTCGTCATCGCCGTTATTGCAGCTCGCCTATATACTTGCGATGGAGCATCATGAAAAATGGGATGGATCAGGTTATCCAAACGGTCTTAAAGGTGAGGAAATTTCGATTGAAGGACGTATTGTGGCAATCGCCGATGTATTCGATGCACTTACCTCTAAACGTCCCTATAAGCAAGCTTGGAGCGTTGATGAAGCCATAAGTCATATGCGCGAGCAAGCTGGTAAACACTTTGATCCTCAGCTTATCGCACTATTTGAAGGCCAGCTAGATGCTGTTTTAGCAGTGCACTCTGCCTACCAAGGCTAACCATATGCTAGATGTTGGCCGAGATATATGCATAGTCATGAGAGGTGATTTCATGACTATTACCACTTAAATCCTGAAAATAAACAGAGTATGTAACTTTGTGATCAGCAACCACGGTTTTAATATTTAAGTCAGCCAAATGCTTAAGCCAAGCGATAAACTGCTCTCCAGATGCGCCAAATGCAATCCCTTTACTACTGCCCTCTCGCTCAAATAACGCTAAGCGAATAGTTGCCGCAGGATCTTCTAGTGTTAAAGGCCCAGTACCCTCATCCCAAAAAGCAAGCTCTGGCACAATATTAAATCCAAGGACTGTTTTGTACCACGTGACGGCTTGCGCAAGGTTAGTCACATTTAAATGGCAATGATCGACACCAGATAAAGTAGGCATTGCCATTAGCCAATCTCCGACTTAAGTTGTTCAATAAATACCTGCATATATTCAGTACGACGCACCGCTTCTGCTTTTGCTGAAGGTGTATTCATACTCTGTGCAATATGTAATAGCTTGATGAAGAAGTGATCTAATGTATACAAGCTGTCATCCGGGCTGCGGTGGGCGCAAAATGGATCGTCAGGGTGATATAAATTGCGTCCGATTGAGCCCCCTACTTTCATACAGCGGCTGACACCAATTGCTCCTAAGGCATCCATACGATCAGCATCTTGAACGATTTGTGCTTCCACACTTTCAATTGCAATGTTAGCGCTAAAACTATGGGCTACAATAGCATGATGAATGGCATCAAAATATTGCGCGTCATACCCTATTGACGCTAAAAATGAAATTGCTTTATCTGCGGCCATTGTTGAAGCTTTAGCGCGATCCGGGTGGTTTTTAGCCACTGCAACACAGTCATGCAACCATGCTGCGGGTAACACCACGTCCATCGAAGCATCTTCAGCAAAGCAGAGCTGTTTTGCAACACGCACGACTCGTTCAATATGGGTAATATCGTGGGCGACATCAGCACTCACTAACGACAAAATAAAAGCACGGCAATGATTTTCTAGCTGTTGCAACGGCTCAGATAATACTAAAACGGGCAAACGTTGTTCCATAAATCCTGTAATTTCAAATTAATACATTGAATTACTGTTACTTTACCGCGGTTATAGGCTGTTGTGCAAAACATTCATTGTATGTTCGAGCCTGCTTCACTAAAATACGCTCTTAATTTATCCGTAATGAGAAGCCTAATGTCATCTGTCGTATACCTAGAAGCTGGTCGTGAAAAATCACTAAAAAGAAAACACCCATGGTTGTTTTCAAAAGCCATCAAAAAAATAAAAGGTAAGCCAGGTTTAGGTGACACAGTGACCATTCACGATAGTAATGGTAAATTTTTAGCTACAGCGGCTTACAGTCCGCACTCACAGATCCGCGCGCGTGTTTGGAGCTTTGATGAAACAGAAATCATCGACCAAGCTTTTTTTGAACGTCGCTTACGTCGTGCCTTTGCGGCACGCGAGCAAGTAATTACTGAAGGTGGCTTAACGGGATTTCGGTTATGTGCCGCCGAGTCTGATTTTTTACCAGGTGTAACCATTGATAAATTTGACAACTTTTTAGTGTGTCAGTTATTAAGTGCCGGTGCTGAGCGCCATAAAGGTGAAATAGTTGGCGCTTTAATCGCTATTTTCCCAGGCTGTAACGTGTATGAGCGCTCTGATGTCGATGTGCGCACCAAAGAAGGCTTAGAGCCGACTATGGGCGTGTTATGGGGTAATAAGCCTGAGCAGCCAGTATTAATTGAAGAAAATGGTTTTAAAATTGAAGTAGACATTCTCGAAGGCCATAAAACCGGTTTCTACCTTGATCAACGTGATAGCCGTGCTGCATTAGAGCGTTTTTCAAAAGATAAAAGAGTACTTAACTGTTTTAGCTACACAGGTACCTTTTCATTGTATGCACTGCGTGGCGGCTGCGAGCATGTTACTAACGTTGACGTATCGCAACCCGCGCTTGATACCGCAAAACGTAATGTCGAGCACAATAATCTTGATTTAGATAAAGTTGACTTCATAAAACAAGATGTATTTAAATTACTACGCCAATACCGTGAAGATGGGGTGTTATTCGATACTATCGTTATGGACCCACCTAAATTTGCTGATAACAAAGCACAACTAACGGGTGCGTGTCGTGGCTATAAAGATATCAATATGATTGCCATGCAAATTCTTAAACCAGGTGGTACGTTGCTTACGTTCTCATGTTCAGGTTTAATGGAGCAAAATTTATTTCAAAAAGTGGTTGCTGATGCAGCCCTTGATGCTGGTAAGGATTTGTTGATCATGGAGCGTTTAAACCAAGCTGCTGATCATCCAATCGCAGGCAGTTACCCTGAAGGTTTTTACCTAAAAGGCCTGATCTGTAAAGTTTACTAAACTGACTGCAACTAATTAACCTGAGTTCATCAGGTTAATTAAACTGCATTATTTCTAGCCCAGCGGTTACCGTGCCATCACTTTCTTTGCTGGCACGAACGACTTTTGCTGTTGCATCAAGTGGTGCAATGGCAGGGCTGGTCGAATCAATATTCACCTTCACAATGGTGCCCAGTTCAAGTAATTCATCCAACTGCAGTGACAACCCAGTTGCACTTAAATCGACACATACAGCATCAAAATGTTGATCAGCGACTGGCTCAAGTGTGGTTAATTTTGCCTGTGCATTTAATTGCATACGTCTAAAATTACGTTTATCTTCATTTAGCATAATAACTCCTAAACAACCGTATTGATTTTTTCTAATAACCCCACGACCGAAAAAGGCTTCACCACATAGGCATCGCAACCGGCATCAAAACCAGCTTGTTGTTCCTGTACGGATTCTAAGCCTGACACCATAACAACAGGAATATTACGAGTTTCAGGGGTGTTCTTCAACATTCGACACGTGTCGTAACCATCTAGGCCGGGCATACATACATCGAGTAAAATCGCATCCGGTGGATTTGCAATAGCCGACGATAAACAGCTCTTACCTGATTCAGCATAACTGAGCTCAAAATCCGCTGATAAAGCGACTTTGAGCATTTCAAAATTAAAGTACTCGTCATCTACAACTAGTAAACGCGGGTGTGTATTAGCGGATGAGCGCATGGTTAATATCAGTTCCTTCTCATCTAACAAATATTTCCTTCCAAGGTATTCGATGTTTACTAAATACCAAACTCAATCAATTTCTTTCAGAGCATTCAATACACGCTTAGCTGAAATCGGATACGGTGTCCCTAACGTTTGCGCAAACAAGGATACTCTAAGCTCTTGTTGCATCCAAAAAATATCCTGCAATTGTTGCGGAGCAGGCATTCCAGGCGGCACTTTTTTCAGCTGTTTTTGATACTCTTGAGCAACCTTTTCTAACTCAAGTACACATAATCTGTCACGATTTGGATCAACTGGCAACTTTTCTAAGCGTTTTTCTATTGCTTTTAAGTAACGAATTAAATCACTAAGTTTGTCTGCGCCATGATTTGAAACAAAGCCTTTGAATACCAAAGATCCCAGTTGGCTTTTTATATCTCCATGTGCAGTGATCATGGTTAAATCAACTCGCCCTTTCATTTTTTTATGTAACGCATGCGCAATACTCAACACTTGCTCAACTTGGGTTGCAATAGCAACAACCGCATCGCCGAGCTCACCGCGCACGTGCTCTTTTACTTGCTCAAACGCTTGTTCGGTGCGTACATCGCCTAATTTCACCAATAAACTGTCAACGCCTGCGGCAATACAGTCATCAATTAAATCAGCAACCTTACCAAACGGATTAAAATATAGACCTAATTTAGCCTTATTGGGTAAGTTTTGTTGCAAATATTTTATCGGCGAAGGTACATTCAGTAATACCAAACGGCGTAACCCCTGCTGATGGGCGGTTTGCGCTTTAACTTCGTTATCAAATAGCTCCACTGCCGCCGATGATTTTTTATCTACCAGCGCAGGATACGCTTTGATTTCATACTGGCCTTGTTTTTTCACATAGGATACCGGTAACTTGCCAAAATCCCATTGCAATAGGTCAGCTTTTTCAATGCCTTTATCTGCCACTTTAGACAGCGTTTGCGTCACTTTACCCTGCAATTGCGCTTTGAGTTTCGCTAAATCCATACCTCGGGCAAGTACATTATCTTTTTCATCACGAACTTCAAACTGCAGTCGTAAGTGAGTCGCAAGGGTGGTTAAATCCCAGGCCTCTGGATCAACTTTTACACCTGTCATACGTAATAAACGCGTACTGAGTGCCTCAATGAAGTTACCTTGCATAGGCTCGATTGCTGCAAGAACCGCATCTGCATAATTTGGCGCAGGCACAAAATTACGACGTAGTGATTTAGGTAAAGATTTAATTAAACCGGTGATCAACTCATGACGAAATGCAGGAATATGCCAGTCAAAGCCAGCTTCTTCTACTTGGTTTAGTAAGGCCACCGGAATTTGCACTGCAACCCCATCGACCGCTTGCCCTGGATCAAAATGATAGCTCAACGGCAACATTAAATTACCTTGTTGCCATACATCGGGGTAATCAAACTCAGTAACACTATCAGCACCGTGTTGCATTAAATCATCACGTGTCATTTGCAAGTAATGTTTATCCTGCTGCTTTTGCGTTTTATACCATTTATTAAATGCTGCACGACTGTTTATTTGAGCAGGAATTTTCTTATCGTAAAACTCATATAAGGTTTGCTCATCAACTAAAATATCACGACGGCGGCTTTTATTTTCTAGAGTTTGAATATCTTCAATCAGTTCGCGATTAAACTGCAAAAACCCTTCATTTTGACCTAAATCTTGCTCTACTAAGGCACTGCGAATAAACAACTGGCGGCTAACTTTCGGGTCAATGTTACTGTACACACAGCGACGCTTTGACACTATGATCAGCCCGTATAATACCTGCTGTTCGAAAGCGATCACTGCGCCGGGCTTTTTCTCCCAATGCGGCTCACTGTAACTGCGTTTTACTAAGTGTTGTGCTAATGGTTCAACCCAATCGATGTTAATTTTGGCATTAATACGTGCATATAATTTACTGGTTTCAACCAGCTCTGCCGACATCAACCATTTTGGGCTTTTCTTAAATAATCCAGAGCCTGGGAATACATGAAACTGACTGTTGCGAGCGCCTTTATATACTTGCTTTTCATCTTTAAAACCAATGTGACTGAGCATGCCACTCAATAGCGCTTGATGGATTTTATCGCCATCGGCAACATTGCTGGTCGCTTTCATGCCCATTTCATTGCACACAGTACTGAGCTGATAAACGATATCTTGCCACTCACGAATACGCATATAAGCGAGCATATCCTTTTGGCACAGCTTTCTGAATTGGCTGTTACTTAGCTCACTTTGCTGCTCTTCTAAGTAATTCCATAAATTTAAAAAGGCGATGAAATCTGAATCAGGATCGTCAAAACGGCCATGCTTTTCGTTTGCAGCAGCGCGTTTTTCTTGCGGGCGCTCGCGTGGATCTTGAATCGATAACGCCGCCACAATAATAATCACTTCACGCAGCGCACCCAGCTTTTGTGCTGTTAGTACCATTTTAGCTAAACGCGGGTCAACCGGTAAGCGGCTCAGTTCAATACCCGATTTAGTAAGCTGTGTATTGTTATTGTGACGACTAGGTTTTACCGCTTCAAGTTCCTCTAGTAACGTTAAGCCATCGTTGATATTACGGCTATCTGGTGCTTGTACAAATGGGAACTCGGCCATATCGCCCAACCCTAAGCCGAGCATTTTTAAAATAACTGAGGCTAAATTAGTACGTAGTATTTCTGGATCAGTAAACTCTGGGCGCGAATTAAAATCATCTTCAGCATATAAACGAATACAAATACCCGCTTCAACACGGCCACAGCGGCCTTTTCGCTGATTGGCACTGGCTTGTGATATTGGCTCAATCGGTAAACGCTGCACTTTAGTACGATAACTATAACGGCTAATGCGCGCGGTACCAGGATCAATAACGTATCGAATACCCGGCACAGTAAGTGAGGTTTCAGCAACGTTGGTCGATAAAATAATATGACGACGACTATGGGGAGCAAAAATACGGTTTTGTTCTGCGTTAGAAAGGCGCGAATACAAAGGTAAAACATCCGCTCCTTTTAAATTACGTTTACTAAGGGCATCAGCAGTATCGCGTATTTCCCGTTCACCATTTAAGAAGATTAAAATATCGCCTGGGCCTTCTTGGCACAGCTCATCAACGGCATCAAAAATACCTTGCAGCTGGTCGCCTTCAGCCTCCATATCATTTTTATCAATTTCAACCAAAGGACGATAACGCACATCCACCGGAAATGTTCGTCCTGACACTTCAATAATCGGTGCATCATTAAAATGCTTTGAGAATCGCTCTGGATCAATGGTCGCAGAGGTAATAATTATTTTTAAATCAGGACGCTTTGGTAATAGGTTTTTCAAATAACCTAAAATAAAATCAATGTTTAAACTACGTTCATGAGCTTCATCAATAATAATGGTGTCATACTGGTTTAAAAATCGGTCTTGTTGAATTTCCGCCAGTAAAATACCGTCAGTCATCAACTTTATATAGCTGTTATTTGATACTTGATCGCTAAAACGAATTTTAAAACCCACTTGCTGGCCAAGTTCACATTGCATTTCATGAGCAATCCGATCCGCGACACTGCGCGCAGCCAAACGTCTTGGTTGGGTGTGACCGATATAACCATCAACGCCACGGCCAAGTTCTAAACACATTTTAGGAATTTGCGTGGTTTTACCTGAGCCGGTTTCACCCGCGATAATAACCACTTGGTTATTGGCGATAGCCTCTTTAATGTCGTCTTTTTTCTGACTGACGGGGAGCTGCTCAGGGTAAGTTACTTTAGGTAACTGAGCTAAGCGCACCTCTCGCAATTGTTGGCTACGTGCTATATCTGCAGTGATTTTTTCAATCACGGCTGCTTGTTTTGTTTCATCGGTTATTTTTTTTATGCCGTGAAGGCGTTTTTTAAAGATGAATTGATCTTTTCTTAAACACGTTTTTAGTTCACCAAACAATTGACCTAGGTTAACCACCCGCGACTACCTTATAAAATTTGAGTAAAGACGAGCGATTGTAGCAAACTTCGCCGCAGGGGTTAACTTTGCTGCGATATAAAATGTAATAACCAAAGCTTAAAACAATAAAAAAGGCGCTAATTAAGCGCCTTTCATGTTCTTTGGGCAGAACAATTGCTGTGTTTTATTTATAGCGCAGCGAAAACTTCATCTGTTTTGGCAGCGCAAATAAAATCATTTTTGTGTAAGCCTTTAATTGAATGGCTCCACCACGTTACCGTTACTTTGCCCCACTCTGTTAGCAAGCCCGGGTGATGGCCTTCATCTTCAGCCATATCACCTACTTTATTAGTAAAAGCGATGGCTTGTTTAAAGTTTTTAAATTTATAAACACGCTCTAATTGCATAATACCGTCGCGTACTTCAGGCACCCAATCTGGGATCATTTTAATTAATTCAGCTAACTCGGTATCTGATACTTGTGGAGCGTCTACGTGACAGGCTTCACATTTTTGTGCGCTTAATGATGACATCTTAAATCCTTAACTTGCTAATTTTTCTTTAGGAGGAAATTTTGGGTCATGTAACCCTAATTCTTTTGCTTGCGCAACTAACGCCATAATATCCAGCTGTGAAATATCAAATAAATCATGGATAGAATTAATGGTGTAGTACAAAGGCTGCATAATATCAATTCGGTACGGCGTGCGTAATACATCCAATACATTCATCGGGTTGATCTCGGGCTTATCTGAATACACGTATTGTGTTTCACCTGGACTTGATAAAATACCGCCACCATAAATACGTAGACCATCATCTGTTTGCATTAGGCCAAACTCAACCGTAAACCAATACATACGGGCAAGGTAAACCCGATCTTTTTTCTCGGCAGCGTAACCTAACTGGCCATATTTATGCGTAAACTTGGCAAAATCAGGATTAGTAAGCATTGCACAATGACCAAATATTTCATGAAAAATATCAGGTTCTTGCAGGTAATCAAACTCTTCACGGCTGCGAATAAAGGTTGCGACTGGAAATTGCTTATTTGCTAATAAACGAAAGAATTCATCAAAGTCGATTAAAGCTGGCACAGGCGTAACTTGCCAGCCGGTAGTCGCTAGTAATACTTCATTAAGCTCACTTAACTGCGGAATACGGTCATGAGGCAGGTTTATTTTTTCAAGCCCTTCCATGTATTCATTGCAAGCTTTGCCTGCAATACATTTTAGTTGGCGTGCGACTAGTTCTGACCATATTTTATTTTCTGCTTCGCTCCAATGGATAACGCCATTTTCATCTGGTGTCTTGGAGGTGTATTTACTTGCTTTAGCCATAATAACCTTCTTAGTGTTAAACCGATATCGGTGTCAACCTGTTAAGGAGATACTAAGCAAATGTAAGGCAAAGTTTAATAGCTGAGACAACATCAGCTATTAGCACCAAACCGTCTTTTGTACACCAAACATTACACTTTAAGATCAAAAAGTTTACAGCGCTATTTTTAAAGGGCTAGAAGCAACACAAACCGTAAATATAAAATTACAGACTATGCAATAAAAGTAAAAGCGCGGTTAAGGTCGTTAATTATATCGTTAACATCTTCAAGGCCAACAGATAGTCTGATCAGACCATCGCTAATACCCGCAGCTGCTCTTTCTTCGGGTGAATACGGTGAATGAGTCATCGATGCCGGATGTTGAATGAGTGTTTCGGCGTCTCCTAAACTCACGGCGAGTGTGCACAATTGGGTATTATTAATAAACTGCTCGCCATCTTTTAGGCTGCCTTTTAATTCAAAGGCAATAACGCCACCAGAGGCTTTCATTTGCTTACCGATAAACTTAAACCCTGGGTGAGATGCAAGTCCGGGGTAATAAACGGTATTAACTTGGGGATGCTGCTCTAAAAATTCAGCAATAATTTGCGCACTTTCACAATGACGCTGCATTCGTATCGCTAAGGTTTTTAAACCACGATTAATAAGCCATGCATCGTGTGGACTAATTGTTGCACCAATATCTTTAAGTACGGTCATTTTAATTAATGTAATGTGCTCTTGACTGCCACACACCAAACCTGCCACAACATCACCGTGACCATTTAAATATTTAGTAGCACTGTGAACAATTAAATCAATGCCATAATCAATTGGCTTTTGCAGTAACGGCGTGAGAAAGGTGTTATCTATTACACTGATCAAATTGTGTTGTTTTGCCACTTGTCCTATTAACGCTAAATCAATTACCGCCATAGTTGGATTAACTGGGGTTTCGGCAAAAATCATTTTTGAATTCGGTTTAATTGCATCGCGTAATTGCTGCTCATCGGTCATATCTACAAACGTCACTTCAATCCCCCAACGCGGCAACATATGTGCGAAGAAAGCAAACGTACAGCCATACAAAGCGCTTGATGCGACTAAGTGATCGCCTTGCGATAAAAAACTTAATACCGATGCAGAAACCGCGCCCATTCCTGTGGCTGTTGCTGCAGCGGCTTCGCAACTTTCAAGTTGTGCGACTTTTTGTTCAAGCTCTGTCGTCGTCGGGTTACCTAAACGGGTATAAATATAGCCCGGTTCTTCACCAGCAAAACGTGCTGCACCTTGCGCGGCACTGCTAAAATGAAACGTTGAAGTTTGGTATAAAGGAGCAGTAAGTGCGCCATGCGGATCATTGGCTTTTTCTGGTCCATGGATACATTGGCTGTCGATGTGGAGTTTGTTCATTGTCTGATCTTTTTTGATTATTATTGATCCCATAATCAAAACGTATCGCAGGATAAAGCACAAGCATGCCAGATGCTCAGATGGCTATAAATTTGGATGTAGTTAGTACAGTGGCCGTTCACCACTGTACAGATTTATTGTCAGCTCGTTTCTTTCGTGCCTGCTCCTGACGGCGAAGCTTTGCGGCTCATAATTTTGCTGGCAATCAATTGCGCAGTACCTTTAAGCAAGCTGCGCTTATGCTCAAGTCGTGGTAAAGGACGGCTTAGTTCCATCGCTTTATAACCAATGCGTGCGGTAAATATACCCGCGCTTAAGCCTTGTGCTGCTCGTCCTGATAATTTACCTAGTAATTCAGCACTGAGCGCTGTAGCCGCTAAATCCGATACTAACTCAGCACTGCCAACAAACATCACTTGCTTGATCAACATACGATAGAGCTTGATCCGGCTAGCATAACCAAATCCGATACCGTAAATCTTACCTATTTGCTCAATCAGTTTTGTGCCCCGCCAAAGCACTGCCATCATATCCACCAGCGCTAATGGACTTAATGCCACTAACAAGCCTGATTCAGTGGCAAAACGGTTGATCAGCTTTTTAGCTTGAGTATCTTGTTTCACTAACAAACTATCGGCGTACAAGGTCATGATCTCTTTATCGCTATGATGGCTATCAATGCTTGCTTTAAACTCATCAAAGCCGGTTAACTGCTGATGTTTATTGAGTTTTTCAAGCCAAGGTAGTGCGCCACCAACCTGTTCGCTATTGAGCAATCGATCCGCTTCATGACGATGTAATTGATTGCGCTTTAAGCTGCGCAACATTCTATATTCGCGCCATAACAAGCGCCCCAATAACAACACGCCACTGAGCACTGCAATTAAATATACGCAGCCTAAGATGATGGATTGCTGAAATGTCACAACCATAGAAAATATAAATTCAGCTAACACTAAAGTTATAAAGCTAATCGCAAACACCCCTTTCAGAGTTTGCCATTTTGACTTTTTATAAACAGGGGTTAAATCAATCTCTTCATCTTGGGGCTCATCGATAACGTGCTCATATTCATACTCCCCTTGATCGATCACTTTAGCTGGGGTCAAGGTAAGTTCATTGTCTATTGGCTGTTCACTAGTATCAATACGTCTGCCGGCTTGAAAGCCTGAAGCGGTCTTGCTCATGTTAGTTTGTCTCCTAAAAGGTACTGCATGACATGATCTAAACGAATGTGTTTTAGTTGCTTGTCTGGACTTGGCATTGGTGCAAACGATAAAAACTCAAAACCATGGCTTGGCCACTCATCTTTATTGAGCATGCGCATTGGTGGCTGCGGTGGTAAGTAGGTCAACCATTGCGACTCTGATAACGGCTTACCATAAATACAATTGAGGGTTTTACCTTGCTCAACCACTTGTTTTGGCATGGTTGCCGTAATAGATGACATCGCCATAGTTTCTATTTTAACGCCATCAAATTTTAAGTGATTACTTTGCTCGTGCACTAATGAGTCCAACAACAGCGCTAAATCTTTATGGTGTGCACTACTAATATGATCTGACTTATTCGCAGCAAACAATAGTTTATCTATATTGGGTTTAAACAAGCGTTTTAAAAAGCCAGTTTCGCCATAGTTAAAATGCGCAAGTAATTGTTTGATCACATCTCCTTGCTCTTGCAACGTCTCAGGCCCTTCATTGAGCGCACTGAGCACATCAACAAGCACTATTTGCCGATCAAAGTTGCGAAAGTGTTGTGTATAAAATGGCTTAACCACTTCTTTCACATAAGCATTAAAGCGCTTTTGCAAGTGCGCCAAGTTAGACCCTGCAACCATCTCATCATTAGCCTGCGCAACTGGGAAAAACAGTAATAACGGTGCACCTTGTAATTCACCTGGCATCAGCATGCGTCCAGGTTGTAGCATCGCCAATTTAGTGTCTTTTTTAAGACTCACTAACAGTGTTTGATAGTGCGTAGCAATCGCGCTTAGCGCACTTTCATCTACTGGTGCTGTTAAATCAAGCTCGCTCAGTGCAGTTAAAAATGCCTGCGACTTTTCAACCCGAGGCGAGCGTTGTAGTAATGCATATTGCTGCTCACTCCACTGTTGATAGCTTTGCTCTAGCATGGGTAAATCAAGCAGCCACTCACCGGGGTAATCAATAATGTCTAAATACAAGGTTGATTGCGGTGCAAAGTGACCACGTAAGCCTGCGTCACTCCGGTATTTAATTGCTAGACGTAAAGTATTTATGCGCTCGGTTGATGCAGGCCAGTGTGGTTGCCCTTCAAGCGGCAATAAAGCACTCAGGGCTTTAGGGTAATCAAATGTAGGAATGGTCAGCGCTTGTTGTGGCACTATTTTTGTGGCGATATGGCGCTGTTGCTGCATAACATCAAAAAACGGTAAGTTTTTGTCTGTTGCTTGGCTGGTTAAATGCTTTACTAAAGCGGTAATAAAAGCGGTTTTACCACTGCCACTGAGGCCAGTTACCGCTAATTTTACGTGTTGATCTAAACTACGGTGAACAGCTTTTTCAGCCTTACCTTTGAGTTTATTAAAGGCGTTTTTTGCAGATGAAGTGTTTATCATAATGAGCTAGCACTTCAGCGCCATTATTAGTTAGGTGGCTAAAGTGCTATTAAGTCCTTTACAGCTTATTGATTTCACGGCTAACCGTAAACTCGGTTGAAGTAACATAACGTTCCATATCTTGTAAACGTATATCAACACGTCCCAAACGGTCTTTTAAATCTTGTAAAGCACGACGTGGTGGCTCACCTTTTTGCCATACTTTAAATTTTACTTCAAGAGGATCTTCGTGTTTTGCCGCATCAGTTTTGCTTTGTGCATTGGCAGGTTTTTTATCTAAAATAAACCACGCTGCGATGTAAGCCACAACAAACAACGGGCCACCAGCTAGTAACACTGCCGTTACTACGATAATACGTACTAACCACAATTCCATATTGAAATAATCACTGAGCCCTGCACATACACCGGCTATTTTACCACGTGCTGGATCTCTTAGCAGTTCACGTTTAGCACTCATACCTTACGCCTCCACTGTGGGGCCTCTTGATCAAGTAGTGCTTCTAAAGTTTCTACTCGGTCAGCCATTTTATCTGCTTTTTGAGCAAGCTCAAGTAACTGGCGGTGTTCGTGTTCGCTCAAGCCTTGGCTTACTTGCTTTTTACTTCGGTAATGTAAAATTAACCAAAGGGGTGCTACCACAACCATAAAAATGATAATTGGAGCAACAAACACTTCTGCATCAAACATAACCCTCTCCTACACATCCATTAATTTATCAAGCATAGGGGGATGACTCCCCCTTTATTTATTATCTTTATTTATCAGCAAGCTTCTTTTTAAGTGCTGCTAATTCATCATCGATTTTTTCGTTTTGCTGTAACTCAGCAATTTCATCAGCCAATGACTTTTTGCCTAAGTCGTACGATTCTACTTGTGATTCTAGTCCATCAATCTTAGTTTCGTAGCGCTCAAAGCGATTTAATGCATCTTCAACTTTAGAGCTGTCTAATGCTTTTTTCACCTCTAGGCGTGACTCAGCTGAGCGTTGACGTAAAATAATCGCTTTTTGACGTGCTTTTGCATCCGCTAACTTGTCTTGTAGCGTACTTACTTCCTGTTGCAGCTTATCAATGTGAGATTCTATGTGACTGAGTTCATCTTCAACAGCAGCAACCGCTTGTGCTGACTTTTGCTTTTCAAGCAATGCAGCACGGGCTAGATCATCACGGTCTTTGCTCAATGCCAGCTCGGCTTTATCTTGCCATTGAGCGACTTGCTCTTTTAATGTATCGACACGACGTACTAATTCTTTTTTCTCTGCTAATGTTTTCGCAGAGGTTGAACGTACTTCAACTAATGTGTCTTCCATCTCTTGGATGATCAGACGTACCATTTTTTCAGGATCTTCTGCTTTATCTAAAATGGCATTGATATTAGAATTAACAATATCTGCAAAACGCGAAAAAATTCCCATAACATTTACCTCTGTAGTGTTTAACTTAATTGGTCTGCTGTTACTGTTACAATATGCTTGCCAACTTTATAAAACATAAAATACAGTAATATTTTCATAATGTTAAACTAAAAATACAAATTCCTTTAGTTCTCCCTAATTATGAAATACACTAACTGTTAGTAAAAATGACTAAGAGTTAGGGAATATGAGCCAATTTCGCCAACAAGATAATTTACTCGGCCAATCAGACAGCTTTTTAGCGGTACTTGATCAAGTTTCACAGCTGGCAAGTTTAGATAAACCAGTACTGATTATTGGTGAACGTGGCACAGGTAAAGAACTGATCGCCGCCCGTTTACACTTTTTATCAAAGCGCTGGGAGCAAAGCTACATTAAGCTCAACTGTGCGGCACTTAACGAAAACTTGCTTGAAAGCGAATTGTTTGGCCATGAAAGTGGTGCCTTTACCGGCGCAAGTAAACGCCACGAAGGACGCTTTGAACGTGCCAATGCCGGTACGCTATTTTTAGACGAACTAGCAAATACCTCTGCCATGGTGCAAGAAAAACTATTACGGGTAATTGAATACGGTGAATTTGAGCGAGTCGGTGGCAAACAAACCGTCAAGGTCGATACTCGCTTAGTCTGCGCAACCAATGAAGACCTTCCTTATTTAGCCGAGCAAGGTGAATTTAGAAGCGATTTACTCGACAGGCTCGCATTTGATGTAATCACTTTACCGCCACTGCGCGAACGTCAGGAAGACATCATGTTACTCGCTGAGCAATTTGCGATGAATATGGCCCGTGATTTGGACTGGCAACTATTCAGTGGTTTCACCCGCAGTGCTGTGGAAATACTGCAAGGGCATGATTGGCCAGGTAATATACGTGAACTTAAAAATGTCGTGGAACGAAGCTTATATCGCCATGGCAGTGAACATATTCCCGTTCACCAGATTATTTTAGACCCATTTGAAAGCCGCTTTAGACCCAAGCAACGAATTAAAAAACTCCCCACTAAAGCCGTAGAAGCAGCTCCTGTTGCAGTTGTCGCCAATGAACCGATAGTTGCAACAAGTACCCCGCAATTTCAGTTTCCATGTAGCTTAAAAGACCTCTCAAATGAATTTGAAATTGATTTAATAAAAAAAGCGCTTGAATATAGTCAATTTAATCAAAAGAAAACTGCAGAAGTACTTGGTTTAACGTATCATCAACTACGAGGCTATTTGAAAAAATACAACTTGTTAGATCAACAATAATAGTCAGAGGCTAAACGAGTGTATAAATTATTACTTGGTATCTTAACGGTATGCCTAACGGGTTGCTTAGATACCAAAGAAAAAACACTAGAAGAAAAGAATCAGGGCTTAGTTTATTGCGCTGAGGCTAACCCTGTGTCGTTCAATCCCCAAGTGACGACCACAGGTTCGACGATCGATATTATTGCAAATCAATTGTATGACCGTTTGATCAGTATCGATCCCGTGACCGCTGAATTTAAAAGTGAACTGGCCACTGACTGGAAAATAAGTAAAGACGGCAAGTCAGTTACCTTTACCTTGCGCAAAGGAGTGAAGTTTCATACTACTGCATACTTTACCCCAAGCAGAGAGTTTAACGCTGATGATGTAATCTTTACCTTTAGCCGTTTATTCGATGTGTATAATCCTTATCACTTTGTTGGGGATGCCAATTACCCTTATTTTCAAAGTGTCGGCATTGACCAGCTAATTCGGCAAATTGTTCGCGTGTCCGACTACCAAGTGCGCTTTGAATTATTTAATGCCGAAAGCAGCTTTTTAGCCAATATGGCAACTGATTTTGCAGTGGTTTTGTCTCGCGAATATGCCATGCAATTAAAACAGCGCGACCAAGTTAATCTTTTTGATCAATACCCTGTTGGTACTGGCCCCTATGTTTATAAAGAGTATCGTCGCGATCACTTAGTACGCTATTATCGTAATCCTGACTATTGGAAACACCATGTAGTGCTGGAGCAGTTGGTTTACGACATCACCCCAAATGGCACCACCCGAATTGCAAAAATGCTCACTAAAGAGTGCGATGTAACCGCACACCCAAGTAGCGCACAGTTAAGTATTTTAGCCCAACGCGACGACATTAACGTACAAAAAGAAACCAATCTTAATGTAGGTTATTGGGCGTTTAATACCGAGCGCCCACCATTTGACGATTTAAGAGTACGTCAAGCACTGGCCCATGCCATTGACGTTGAAAAAATCATGCAAGCAGTTTATTACGGCAACGGTATTCGTGCGCAATCGTTATTACCGCCAACATCATGGGCATATCAACCACAAGCTAAACTACCCGGATTTAACCCTGAACTAGCTAAAAAACTGCTGATTGAGGCTGGCCTTCCTAATGGCTTTGATATGACCATTTGGGCTATGCCAGTGAGCCGAATTTATAATCCTAACGCACGTAAAATGGCCGAGCTAATGCAAAGCGATTTACGAAAAATTGGTGTAAACGTCAGTATCGTTGAGTATGAGTGGAACACCTTTATTCAACGCATAGGCGAACACCGCCATGACAGCGTGTTATTAGGTTGGGCTGCAGATACACCGGATCCAGATAACTTTTTTAGCCCGCTACTCAGTTGCACCGCGGCATTTAGTGGTAAAAACCCTGCGAATTGGTGTGATCCTGAGTTTGACTTACTCTTGACACAAGCGCTTGATACCACCGATTTAGCCAAACGAAAAGCCTATTATCAACAAGCACAAGCGATGATAGTGCGTGAACTACCTTTATTACCACTTGCCCACGGTATGCGTTTTCAAGCAAGTAGTGCCGATGTAGAAGGTATTCCACTTGGCCCATTTGGCGCAATTTCCTTAGCCAACGCGAGGAAAAAATAATGGTGTTAAATTATATTTTACGTCGTTTAGGCTTACTGTTATTTATGATGTTTACCTTGAGTGTATTTACATTTTCACTCAGTTATTTATTTCCCGGCGATCCGCTTAGTAATTTAAGTGGTATCAGTAATACCAGTTTTTCACAAACCAGTGAACTACAAGAAAAATATCACTTTAACGATAATTATTTAATGCAATATTTTGCTTTTATTGCGCGTATTGTGCAAGGCGACTGGGGCGTGTCGTTCGCTTCGGGCGACAGCGTATTTACTCATATTATCGAGCTATTCCCAGCCACGTTAGAGCTGAGTATTTATGCGTTAATTATTTCTGTTGTGGTTGGCGTTCCGGCAGGTATCTTGGCGGCGGCCTATCATCGGCGCTGGCCAGATAAACTGGTTAACTCCACGACATTAGTGGGCTACTCAATGCCGGTATTTTGGTTAGCTTTGCTGCTGATCATGGTGTTCTCATTACAACTAGGTTGGTTCCCGATGTCAGGGCGAATGGGCTTACTGTACGAGATCCCCTCCCAAACTGGCTTTATTTTGATTGATATTGTATTAGCAGACTTTCCTTATTCTGGTCTGGCAATGCTTGATGCTCTGCATCATTTAACCCTGCCGACCATTGTTCTGGCAATGTACCCTACCACTGTATTAGTGCGCTTTACACGAGAGTCAATGTTGCATGTGCTTGAGCAAAGTTTTATTAAAACTGCCCGAGCCAAAGGCTTAAACCGTGCCCAATTAATTATGCATCATGCCTTACGTAATGCCTTATTACCGGTTATAAAACAAATTGGTTTACAGTTTAGTACCTTGATCACTCTGGCAATGATCACCGAGGTGATTTTTTCATGGCCCGGTGTTGGCCGTTGGTTAATTGATAGTATTTATCAACGAGACTACCCTGCCATTCAAGGTGGCTTATTAGCGGTATCGATGTTTGTAATTCTGGCGACTATTATTGCAGAATTAACCTATACCTTGTTCGACCCGCTGTCACGGAATCAAGCGCATGGCAAAGTTTAATTTATTTTCAGAAGAGTCAAACAAATCGCCATTAGCGCGATTTTGGCGCAAATTTAAATCCAATCATCCTGCCTTAGTGGGGTTATGGATTTTTATCGCCTTTGCTATTTTAGCTGCGGCTGCACCACTGATTGCACCATATGGGGTAAACCAGCAACACAGTGATGCGTTACTTATTCCTCCATCGTGGCATGAAATGGGCGATGTACGTTTTATACTCGGTACTGACGACTTAGGTCGCGATGTACTCTCACGGCTTATGAATGGCGCAACTTATACCTTTGGCTTATCTGTCATTGCTGCGCTGATCACCACCATCATAGGTGTGTTAGTAGGCACATTTGCCGGCATTAGCCGAGGTATTCGCTCAAGCTTTTTAAATCATCTACTTGATATAACCTTATCAATACCGTCTTTATTATTAGCGATTATTATTATTGCGATATTAGGCCCAGGCCTGATGAATACCGTGTGGGCAATTATTTTAGCGCTATTACCGCAATTTATTCACTCGGTGCGCAACCTCATCGTCACTGAGCTTAATAAAGATTACATTACTGCATTTAAACTTGATGGCGCATCGAACTGGCATATTCTCTCCAGAGGGATTTTTCCAAATATTTATGAGCATATTGTGGTTATTTTTACTATGGCATTATCAACCGCTATTTTAGATATTTCCGCTTTGGGCTTTTTAAAACTAGGGGCACAACCACCAACCACAGAGTGGGGTGCAATTTTAGCTGAAAATCTGGGTTTAATTTATTTAGCACCTTGGACCGTTGGCTTGCCTGGGGTATTACTCTTTTTAGCGGTGCTGTCGACCAACTTAGTGGGCGACGGGCTACGCCAAGTGCTCAAAGCACGTAAGGCTGACTAAATGCAATTACTTGATATACGAAATCTGACCATAGAGCTGCGCACCTCTGATACCGTTATTCGCGCCGTAGATAGAGTGAACTTGAGCCTCAAAGAAGGTGAAGTACATGCATTAGTGGGCGAATCTGGCTCAGGTAAAAGCTTAATTGCTAAAGCCATTGTGGGTGTATTAAATAAACGCTGGCACATCACCGCCGACCGTATGCATTGGCGCGGCGTAGATTTAATGCGCTTATCAAGCGAACAACGGCGTAAAATTGTAGGCAGTGACATCGCAATGATTTATCAAGATCCTAGTCGTTGTCTTGATCCTACCGCAAAAATATTTGAGCAAATAGCCGAAACGCTCCCAGAAATAACAGGCTCCGGGTTTTTCTTAAAGCGAAACCGTGAACGTAAGGACCGAGTAAAAGCGCTGATCCACAAAGTGGGCATTAAAGATCACGAAAAAGTACTATCGAGCTATCCTCACGAGCTCTCAGAAGGCGTTTGTCAAAAGGTCATGATTGCTATGGCCATTGCTCGTACACCTAAGTTACTGATTGCCGATGAGCCAACTACAGCTCTTGAAAGTACCACACGAGCACAGGTATTCCGGTTATTAAAAAGTTTAAATCAACTTAAAAACATGTCAATTTTAATGATCTCCCATGAACTTGAAGAAATCATTAATTGGTCTCATTGCATGCATGTACTTTACTGCGGGCAAATGGTTGAAGCAGGTCCAACCCAGCGTATTTTTGCCCAGCCTCGCCACCCTTATACACAAGCATTATTAAAAAGCTTACCGGATTATGAGCAAGGGCTTGCCCATAAAGAACCTTTTTATGCACTAAAAGGGACAATCCCAACCTTACAGCATTTACCTATAGGCTGTCGCCTTGGTCCTCGCTGTCCGCAGGCACAAAAAGCTTGTGTGGTAACACCGCCTTTAACTAAACAACATGGTCATAGTTATGCGTGTCATTTCCCTCTCATTAAGGTGATGAAATAATGCAACCTCTGTTAAAAGTGCAAGCCTTGTCAAAAAGCTTTAACCTGCGTGCTGGGTTATTTTCACGTAAGCGTTTTGAGGTATTAAAAAACATCTCGTTTTGTTTAGAGCAAGGTGAAACACTGGCTATTATTGGCGAAACTGGCTCAGGTAAAAGTACCCTAGCAAAATTACTCGCTGGAGCAGACAGCGCAGATACTGGGCAAATCCTACTCGATGGCAACATCATCGAAAACAAAGGCGTTCGCGATCAGCAATGTCGCCATATTCGGATGATTTTCCAAGACTCTGAAGCCTCATTAAACCCAGGTCTCACCATTGGCGAAATGCTCAACGACTGCCTGCAATATAATACTTCTTTGGATAAAGTAACTCGCGCTGAAAAAATCACCGCAACACTGTCTAAAGTAGGTTTATTAAACGACCATCAGTATTACTACCCACATATGTTCAGTGGCGGTCAGCTGCAACGTGTCGCTCTAGCACGTGCATTAATACTCGACCCTAAGGTTGTAGTACTTGATGAAGCATTATCGTCTCTGGACCCTTCTGTACGTGCACAAACCGTCAACCTGCTACTCAAGCTTCAACAGGACACGGGTCTCAGTTATATCTTGATCACTCACCACTTAAGTTTAGTACGCCACATAAGCGATCAACTTGTAGTACTCGATCACGGTGAAATTGTTGAATACGGTAGAACAGAAGATGTATTCCAAAAGCCAAAATCAAAAGTCACTCAGAAGTTGTTGAGTTGCTAAAAAAAGGTTCTAGGTTCTAGGAAAAGCCAGAGCAGTTAAGGGATATATATCTATCGCTGTTTGTGGTTAAAAAACGAAAGCCAATAGTAAAGCGGATTTATCAACCGCTTTATGCGAAATGAGAACATCGTATTTGGGATAGTGCTTACGTTTAACTCAGAAATAGTAGGTTCTGGAAAAATAGAACCTTAATCAACTCCAAACAGTCTGAAAAATCATCTATTTGTTGGCTTGGTTGGAAACAGGTTCTTGGTGATTACTAAAATTACGCCGAACACTTCCGCTAATGTACTACCCATATATAAATTTAACGACCATTCATCAAAAGCCAGCCAACCAAATCCTACGCAAAAAAATACAATATTCATCACGATAAGTTGGCCTATAAGTATTTTAATAAACCAATTTGCATAGGATTTTTTTAATTCTCTGTCTGCTTTTGAATCTTCAACTTTCTCTGAAACTAAAGGATCTGTCGGGGTAGTTTTACTTTTATCTTGCAGGCTCGCTTTTATTAACGATGCTAAATTTCCCTTTTCTTGTACCGTCATTATAAAAGCCTCAATGCTTTTAATCTATGCTTAAGCGCCTCATGAGAAACCCCGAAATACATTGCTAAATTAAAATGATTTTTACCTGAACGCAATAATTTTTTTAAAATTGCTTCAGGCATTAATAAGTTAGCTGCGAACTGATTTGCAAATATTTCATCAGCATCAGTTCCGTTTGAAGCATTTGGGCCTCTTAAGTCAACATACTCATATTCAAGGCTTTCATCGTTAGACTCAATCCTGGAAACATAATGACCTAATTCATGTGCGCAGGTAAATCGTTTTCGGTTACTGTGATCAGCATAATGTAAAGCGATGATCGGATCAGCACCAGCCTCTTTAATCAAGGCGCCGGAAACACTAGGTGGGAGTTCTGTATCCAAAACTTGTAATCCCATTTTTTTAGCTATCGAGACAGGATCAACAGGAAAGTCCTGATTAAGCCAAAGTGTTTCAAGTACTTTGTTAGCTTCAGTTTGTGGATTCAAGTTCATATAATTTCCTCAACTAGAAATTTCTGTTGTGTTTATACAGATAAAAGCAAAAATACGTCAATTACACTGATAATATATACAGTAGTTAAGATTCAATTTTTTGCCAACATGCATTTTAACACTATCACATAATTCTTAGTGTGTTTTTCTGCCATTCTAATATCAATAATAATTGTCACAACTGCTATTTAAAACTTCACAGGTTCAAAGGCTTTCGTTGCACGCTACCCAATTTTGTAAACTAAACTCAAACCTAGCACCTTTAACCTAGCGCATGACCCCTTTAACTGCACCCACAAAAAAAGCGCCATTAGGCGCTTTTTTAGGTTTGCTTAATTAAACATTACTCTGTGGCGGCTTGCGCTTTAGGTAAGTTTAATTCTGCTTTTGCTTTTAAAGCTTCAATGAATACCATGTAGTTTTTGTTAACTTGGGCCATAGTAATATTTTGCTTAAGCTGAGCGTCAATCTCGCCTTCAACAGTAGCGTTAGTCACGGCTTTTAAGGCTACAATTGCGGCATCACCGTTATTTAATTCAACTTTTTCAACTACTGGCGTGTCAGTTGGGTGTGCCATTTTAAAGGCATGTTGAACGATTGCAGGCGAAACAGTGTAAGCTTGACGAGTTAGTGCCGCTTCTTGACGAAGTTCTAAGCTTTGCTCAGTTACTAGGTCATTTAAGCTCTTGCCAGCTTCAATTTCAGCATATAGTGTTGTTGCTTTTTCTTTCGCAAGCTCTGAAGCTTTTTCACTAACTAAACGTGCTTTAATTTGCTCTGATACATCAGCAAGTGCTTTTGTTGCAGCTGGTACATGCTCTTTAACACGCACTAACACAACATGCTCATCGCCCACTTCGATAACCTCAGAGTTCATTTTATCTTCAAGCACATCTGGTGAGAAGATTGCAGCTAATACCGCTGGTGTATTAAGCGGCGCAGGTAGAGAATTACGGTCAACTAATGCTGTTGTTTGTACTTCAACACCGGCAACTTCTGCAGCATCAACCAAGGTATCTGAAATTTCAAATGCAATAGCGCCCATTTCTGTTTGCTTTTCATAGAATGCATTTACTTTTTCAGTACGCTCAAGCTCAGCACGTAAATCAGCTTTAACAGTGTCATACGCTTTTACTTGTTGGCTCTGAATATCAGTTAACTGAATAATATGGTAACCAAACTCAGATTGTACAACGTCTGAAAAATCCCCTTTATTTGCTAATGCGAATGCCGCATCTTCAAAAGCAGGATCCATCATGTCACGTTCTATCCAATCTAAGTCACCACCCATTTCAGCACTAACGGTATCATCAGATGATGATTCTGCTAATGCCGCAAAGTCACCGCCTTGTTGTAATTGTGCTAACAAGTCTTCTGCTTTGGCTTTTGCTGCATCATCATCTTCACTGTTATCAATTAAGATATGCGATACACGGCGTTTTTCAGGTTCGACGTATTGTGCTTTGTTTTGATCATAATATGCTTTAACGTCTGCTTCGCTAACATGAGTTTCAAGTGTTAAGTTAGCTGCATTTAAATCAATGTAGTTTACTGATACTTGCTCTGGCGCTAAAAACTGCGACATATTTAGATCATAGTAATCGGCAATTTCTTGCTCTGTTACTGTCACGTTTTGCTGTAAAGACTCTTTGCTGATCACGACATAGTCAATATTGCGCGTTTGCTGTTGTAGCGCAACGGCATTAGTCAGTTCGCTATTTAGAGCAAAATCGGTACCTGCAACCGCTGAAATTAGCTGGCTACGAGTCATTTCTTCACGTAAATATTCACGAAATGCGTCAGGTTGAAAGTTCATTTGACGGATAACTTGTAAGTAACGATCGTTGTTAAATTGCCCACCAATTTGGAAGTATGGCAATTCTAAAATCGCTTTACGAACACTGTCGTCACTAACACGTAAGCCAAGTTCGGCCGCTAGTTGAGTTTGCAATTCTTGTTGTACTAGACGGTCAACGACGCCTTGACGAATTTGTGCCATGTAATTTGGATCAGCAGCAATTTGTGCAAAGTATTCGCCAAATTGTTGCTCTAAACGTGCACGTTCATTTTGGAACGCACGGCTAAACTCGGTTTGGCTAATTTTAACTCCATTTACTTCAGCTACGGGCTGCTCTGTGGTTTGACCTAAGTAACCACCGATCCCTGCTAAGGCAAAAGATAAAATCACCGCGCCTAAAATAATTTTAGCTACCGGTCCTTGTGAACCTTCTCTGATTTTCTCAAGCATTTATTTATCTCTATTCTATTCGAGGCAGAAATCGCCTTGCTTATGTAAAAAAAGCGTATCTTACCAGATACGCTTTTTTACTTGAAGCAGTTGGCGAGAAAGAACGTTAATTAAGCTGTAAAAGCGATTAACTTCTTACACTACCAAACTAACTCACTAAAGAGCAGTGATTAGCTGTTACATGCATCTTTAAGCGCTTTACCTGCTTTAAAAGCTGGGATAGTCGCTGCAGCGATTTGAATTGTTTCGCCAGTTTGTGGGTTACGGCCTGAACGTGCAGCACGTTCACGTACTGAGAAAGTACCGAAACCAACCAATGCTACTGAATCGCCATCTTTAAGAGCGCCAGAAACAGCCTCGATGAATGAATCAAGTGCACGACCCGCAGCCGCTTTAGAAATGTCAGCATCAGCTGCGATTTGATCGATTAATTGAGATTTATTCACAATATCATCCTCTTTCATTGTTATTATCAAGAGCGATTGTTTTTTAAACTAACATCACTATTTTGAAAATTTTAGAGCAAACTTTTTCATGCTCATACGATTGTAATTTTTCTTCAGCCTAGGCCACATAAGGCCTCGGCTTGAAAACCAGTGCTTAACTTATCATACCATCTAGATTTGAAAAGCCCTTTAAAGCACTTTTTTTCGCTTTTTTACTGGTTTTTTGATGTTTCGACTGAAAAACTCTCAACTGGGTGTACTAAAGCCAGTTTTAAAACCTCATCAATCCACGTAACTGGGTGAATATCAAGTCCTGCCAATACATTGTCAGGGATCTCTTTTAAGTCACGTTCGTTAATTTTTGGAATAATGACCGTTTTAATTCCACCACGATGAGCGGCTAATAGTTTCTCTTTTAAGCCACCAATTGGTAATACTTCACCACGTAAGGTGATTTCACCCGTCATCGCCACATCAGCACGTACCGGGTTACCTGTAAGACTTGATACCAAACCTGTTACCATCGCGGCGCCAGCACTTGGTCCATCTTTTGGAGTTGCCCCCTCAGGTACGTGAACGTGAATATCACGTTTTTCGTAAAAATCACTGTTAATACGAAATGCATCAGCGCGATTACGTACAACTGTCATAGCTGCTTGAATCGACTCTTGCATTACATCGCCTAGTGACCCGGTGTAGCTTAGTTTACCTTTGCCTGGTACTGCGGCACATTCGATGGTCAGCAAATCACCGCCCACTTCAGTCCACGCTAAACCTGTAACTTGGCCAATGCGATCGCCGTCTTCAGCTTTACCATAATCATAGCGCTGCACACCTAAGAAATCTTCAAGGTTGTCAGCGTTAATAGTGACTGTTTTAGTGCCTTTTTCAAGCAAGATATTCTTCACCGCTTTACGGCATAACTTAGATATTTCGCGTTCTAAGTTACGTACGCCCGCTTCACGGGTGTAATAACGAATAATGCCGATGATTGCACTGTCTTCGATGATTAATTCGCCATCTTTTAAGCCATTGCGTTTAACTTGTTTAACAATTAAATGCTCTTTGGCAATATTCAGCTTTTCATCTTCGGTATAACCCGATAACCGGATCACTTCCATCCGATCCAATAACGGACCAGGAATGTTAAAGCTGTTTGATGTAGCAACAAACATTACGTCAGATAAGTCATAATCGACTTCTAAGTAATGATCCGCAAAATGGCTATTTTGCTCAGGATCAAGTACTTCAAGCAGTGCCGATGCAGGATCGCCACGCATATCTGATGACATTTTGTCGATTTCATCTAACAAGAATAATGGATTTTTAACGCCCACTTTACTCATGTTTTGAATCAACTTACCTGGCATTGAACCTATGTAAGTACGACGGTGGCCACGAATTTCTGCTTCATCACGTACACCACCTAGTGCCATACGAATATACTTACGCCCTGTAGAGCGAGCAATCGATTGACCTAATGACGTTTTACCAACACCCGGTGGACCCACAAGGCACAAAATTGGCCCTTTGAGTTTATTGGTACGCTGTTGCACAGCGAGATATTCAATGATTCGTTCTTTGACTTTATCAAGACCGTGATGGTCGCTGTCTAAAATCTTTTGTGCGCCCGCTAAGTCTTTTTTCACTTTCGAACGTTTCTTCCATGGCACATTAATTAATGTGTCTATGTATGAACGCACAACCGTGGCTTCTGCCGACATCGGCGACATCATTTTAAGCTTAGCAAGTTCAGAGTTCGCTTTTTCTTGCGCGTCATTGCTCATACCTGATTCTTCAATGCGCTTTTTCAGTGCTTCGAATTCATCTGGTACGTCGTCAAGCTCGCCTAATTCTTTTTGAATGGCTTTCATTTGCTCATTAAGATAATACTCACGTTGCGACTTTTCCATCTGCTTTTTAACGCGGGTACGAATTTTTTTCTCAACTTGCAGTAAATCAATTTCACCTTCCATCAACGCCATTAAATATTCAAGACGTTCTGTAACATTGGTGATTTCGAGTACTTTTTGCTTTTCAGGCACTTTCAGCGGCATGTGCGCTGCCATAGTATCGGCAAGGCGCGGCGCTTCATCAATGCCACTGACCGAGGTTAACACCTCTGGTGGTATTTTTTTATTTAGCTTTACATAGCCTTCAAACTGACTGATGGCACTGCGAATAAATACATCTTGCTCTTGCTCATCGATTTCTTCTGAACCAATAAACTGCGCATTAGCAACAAAAAAGTCTTCATTATCAATAAAGCTTTCTAGTTTTGCTCGCTGTGTGCCTTCAACCAGTACTTTGACTGTGCCATCAGGAAGTTTAAGCAATTGTAATACCGTGGCTATGGTACCAACACGGTAAATATCATCTTGCTCAGGCTCATCTACGGTCGCGTCTTTTTGCGCAACAAGGAAAATTTGTTTGTCTTTATCCATTGCCGCTTCAAGGCATTTTATTGATTTTTCACGGCCTACAAAAAGCGGGATCACCATGTGCGGATATACCACGACATCGCGCAGTGCTAGCACCGGGATTTCGACTCGATCTGTTCTCTCAAGCGTCATTATTTTTCTCTTCGCTCTTCATTTATTTTAAAGATTACTCAAGTATATGGGGATAACCTAAGTAAAGTTCAACAATTTAACGCAACTGGATTAAATAAATTATAAAAAAAGGAGCACTAGGCTCCTTTTTATTATCAAAATGAGTAAATTTTACTCAGACGCTGCTTTATCTTGGCTAGCGCTTTGATAAATCAAAATAGGATCTGATTCACCTTTGATCACGGTTTCGTCAATCACGACTTTGCTGACGTTTTCCATTGAAGGAAGTTCGTACATAGTATCGAGTAACACCGCTTCAACGATTGAACGAAGACCACGGGCACCTGTTTTACGCTCCATCGCTTTATGAGCGATAGCACGCAGTGCGTCATCACGGAATTCAAGTTCAACGTCTTCCATACCAAATAATGCGCCGTACTGTTTCGTTAAGGCGTTTTTAGGCTCATTTAATATTTGCACTAAAGCCGACTCATCGAGTTCAGTTAAGGTTGCCACTACTGGTAGACGACCAATGAACTCAGGGATCAAACCATATTTCACTAAATCTTCTGGCTCAACATCTTTAAATGTATCACTTAAAGAACGACTCGCCGCAGATTCTTTTACGTTTACCCCAAAACCAATACCGGTATTTTTATGACTACGCTGCTCGATCACTTTATCAAGACCAGAGAATGCGCCACCACAGATGAATAAGATTTTAGAGGTGTCTACCTGTAAAAACTCTTGCTGTGGGTGTTTACGTCCGCCTTGTGGTGGCACAGATGCCACAGTACCTTCAATTAGTTTAAGCAGTGCTTGTTGCACGCCCTCACCAGATACATCACGAGTGATCGACGGGTTATCAGATTTACGTGAAATTTTGTCAATCTCATCAATGTAAACAATACCACGTTGCGCTTTTTCTACATCGTAATCACATTTTTGTAGCAACTTTTGAATGATGTTTTCAACATCTTCGCCCACATAACCAGCTTCAGTTAGTGTGGTTGCATCGGCCATTGTAAACGGCACATCTAATAAACGCGCTAACGTTTCAGCTAATAATGTTTTACCACTGCCGGTTGGGCCAATAAGTAAGATATTACTTTTACCTAACTCAATGTCGACCTTGGTGCTTTGATTACGTAATCGTTTGTAGTGGTTATAAACCGCTACTGACAATACTTTTTTAGCGTGATCTTGACCAATAACATAATCATCTAAATGATTACGAATTTCTTTTGGTGCAGGCAGTTTATCAGAGGTATTGTGCTTAGGCGCAATGTCTTTGATCTCTTCCCTGATAATGTCATTACACAGCTCAACACATTCATCACAAATGTATACTGAAGGCCCTGCAATGAGTTTACGAACTTCATGCTGGCTTTTGCCACAAAAAGAGCAGTATAACAATTTATTACTTTTGTCGCCGTCTGTAGGAGTGTCAGACATTCAGCTACCTCATCTTATACGTTGGCTGCCAAACTACTTAGCAGCTATTTTAATACGTTTTACTATACCAAAAATCTTTGGTTCTCACAGTGTAAACGACTTCAGCAAGTAGCGTTAACTACTCGCTGTTATATTTACTTACTTTCGCGATTAGTAAATACCGCATCAACTAAACCATAATCAACGGCTTGAGTTGCGCTCATAAAGTTATCACGGTCTGTATCTTTTGAAATCACATCTAATGGTTGGCCAGTATGCTCTGCCATTAAACGGTTTAATTTGTCTTTAATAGACAGGATTTCTTTAGCGTGTATTTCAAAGTCAGATGCTTGACCTTGGAAACCACCTAATGGTTGGTGAATCATCACGCGTGAATTAGGTAAACAATAACGTTTGCCTTTTGCACCAGCTGTTAATAAGAATGCACCCATGCTAGCCGCTTGACCAACACAAATTGTACTTACATCTGGTTTAATAAAATTCATGGTGTCGTAGATTGCCATACCCGCAGTCACTGAACCACCCGGTGAATTGATATATAAAAAGATATCTTTTTCTGGGTTTTCTGATTCTAAAAATAACATTTGCGCTAAAATTAGATTCGCCATGTTATCTTCAACCTGGCCCGTTAAAAATATGATTCGCTCTTTTAATAGTCTCGAATAAATATCATACGAGCGCTCGCCTTTTGCTGTCTGTTCAACAACCATTGGAACTAATGCATTTAGAGGATCTGTAATACCAGTGTTCATACTTATTTTATTCCTTATGCGCTTATACTTATCCTTATTATAAGAAAAGCATAGTTATCTTTTTGGCAAAATTGAAGGCCACAAACTAAAATGGCTCGGGCACGCTGCATAAAACAGAGTAACACGAGCCATTTAATCGTTAGCGAGGACTTAAGTCAATGACTTATTAAGCACCTTGCTGCGGATTCATGATGTCATCAAATGCTTTTTCAACGTCAGTTACATTTGCTTTAGCTAAAATAGCTTCAACAGCTTGCTCTTCCATTGCTACATTACGCATCTGTTGCATAAGTTGATCATTTGCTTTGTAGTATTCTACAACTTCAGTTGGATCTTCGTATGCTGAAGCCACTGTTGCAATTAACGCTTCAACTTTTGAATCATCAACTTTGATCTCGTTCGCTTTAATTACTTCACCTAATAATAGGCCAGTTTTAACGCGTGTTACAGCTTGCTCGTGGAACAATTCAGCTGGAAGCTCAGGCATGTTTTTAGCATCGCCACCAAAACGTTGTGCAGCTTGTTGACGTAGTGCATCAATTTCTTGATCTACTAGGGCTTTAGGCACGTCGATTTCGTTGTTAGCTAAAAGACCTTTAATTGCTTGGTCTTTCACGTTAGCTTTAACCGCTTGGTCAAGTTCACGTGTCATGTTCTTTTTAACTTCTTCTTTAAGAGCGTCAACACCGCCTTCAGTTACACCAAACTTAGTTGCGAATTCTTCGCTAAGTTCAGGTAGCTCTTGCGCTTCAACTTTCTTCACTGTGATAGTGAATTGAGCTGCTTTGCCTTTAAGATTTTCAGCATGGTAATCTTCAGGGAAAGTTACGTCAGAAACAACTTCTTCGCCTGCTTTTTTACCTACGATGTTATCTTCAAAACCTGGGATCATACGACCTTGACCAAGTTCTAATGGGAAGTCTTCAGCTTTTCCGCCTTCGAATACTTCACCGTCGATAGTACCTACGAAATCAACCGTTACACGGTCTTTTTCGCCAGCAGCTACATCAACTTCAGCCCATGATGCATGTTGCTTACGAAGTGTTTCTAGCATGTTTGCTAAATCTTCGTCAGTTACAGTTACAGCTGGTTTTTCTACAGTGATTTTATCTAAACCTTGAACTTCAACTTCAGGGTAAACTTCAAATGTTGCAGAAAATTCTAAATCTTTACCTGCTTCAAGTGCTTTAGGAGCAAATGTTGGTGCGCCAGCAGGGTTAATTTTTTCAGCTACGATAGCTTCATAAAAATTACGTTGCATTACTTCGCCAGCAACTTCCTGACGAACTGCGCCACCGTAACGTTTGTTGATTACAGACGTTGGTACTTTACCAGGACGGAAACCATCAATACGCTGGGTTTTAGACAGTTGTTGTAAGCGTTTTTTTACTTCGGTCTCAACGTTCTCTGCAGGAACGGTGATGGTCAGACGGCGCTCAAGGCCTTGAGTCGTCTCAACAGAAACTTGCATGATATACCTCAATCTTCAATTTTGGCGACTGTTCGCCTTCCTTACAAACACGGTAATCACTATGCGTTTTGGCACGTTTAAAGTCATTAAAGCGACTTATCAACCCCATCTTCACTATAAGATACCAATGCTGCTCTGCCCTTCGGGCACTATGTTAAACAATAGACGCGGCATTATAACCTAATATTTATGATAGTCGAGTCTAGGGGGCAATTATTTGGTCAGATAGCGGATTAAGCAAGCATAGCGGATAAAAAGTAGGCGTTTGAGTGGCAAGTTAGCAAGTTAGCAAGTTAGCAATATTTTAGCTTTAGAATTAAGCTGTGAAATATGAATTTTGAATTGTTTTTTATTAATTAAGAAAGTGGTCGGCGATGCAGGATTTGAACCTGCGACCCCTTGGACCCAAACCAAGTGCGCTACCAAACTGCGCTAATCGCCGATATTGAAGTATTAAACCTCGTTTTCATTGAACACTCAAACTGTGTATTTGAGACCACTTTTTGAGAAAGTGGTCGGCGATGCAGGATTTGAACCTGCGACCCCTTGGACCCAAACCAAGTGCGCTACCAAACTGCGCTAATCGCCGATATTCTTTTTTGTAAATGGGGTGACTGATGGGGCTCGAACCCACGACAACCGGAATCACAATCCGGGGCTCTACCAACTGAGCTACAACCACCGCTATATTTACGTGTTTTCAAATGGTGCACCCAGAAGGATTCGAACCTTCGACCGACGCCTTAGAAGGGCGTTGCTCTATCCAGCTGAGCTATGGGCGCATCGAAAACTTCATAGTTTACCAATAAGCCAATCTATTATAATAGAATAGTTACCTGCTTTTCAGCATTTAACCTGTGACTGCATGGGATATACCCAAACCAATCATTACCATTCTTTATAATTTAGAAAGTGGTCGGCGATGCAGGATTTGAACCTGCGACCCCTTGGACCCAAACCAAGTGCGCTACCAAACTGCGCTAATCGCCGATGCTTACTATTGTTAGCGAGTGACCTCGTTGACAACGGGGTGCATAATAGTGATTTGACGGTGTCAGGTCAAACCTTTTTTTAAGAAAATAAATCAATCGGTCATTTTTAGTTCATAATGGTTAAATATTGTGAGGATCAGCTAAAATTTCAACTGTTTTATATAATTAGCGGCTATATCAGAAAAGCAACTTGGCGCATTAGCGCTTTTCTGCGAAAATAGTAAGCATATTAAAAACGAGTAATAAAGAACGTGTTCTTTATTAGCATTATATTACCCCTATTTCTATATGCATTCGTTTTTTAAAGTATCGGTATTAAGTTAACTAACCCCAATTAAAGGTCACCCATGACGGCAAACATCATCGATGGTAAGGCAATAGCTAAACAAGTACGCAGTGCAGTAGCACAAAGAGTAAGTGAACGTGTTGCAAACGGTTTGCGCGCACCTGGACTTGCAGTTGTACTTGTAGGGCAAGATCCTGCAAGCCAAGTTTATGTAGGTTCAAAACGTAAAGCCTGTGAAGAAGTTGGCTTTATTTCTAAATCATTTGATTTACCAGCAGATACAAACGAGCAAGCATTATTAGATTTAATTGATGAACTCAATAACGATGCACAAGTTGATGGTATTTTAGTACAACTTCCTCTTCCTGCTGGTCTTGATGTTGAAAGAATCCTTGAGCATATCACTCCACTCAAAGATGTTGACGGCTTTCATCCTTATAACATTGGCCGTTTAGCACAGCGTATGCCTGCTCTTCGCCCATGTACGCCAAAAGGTATTATTACACTGCTTGATTCGACCGGTGTAAAATACAAAGGCATGCATGCAGTTGTTGTTGGCGCTTCAAATATTGTTGGTCGTCCTATGGCATTGGAACTATTACTTGCAGGTTGTACAACCACTGTGTGTCATAAATTTACGCAAGATTTAGAAACTCATGTACGCCGTGCTGATCTGTTAGTTGTGGCAGTTGGTAAACCTGAGTTTATTCCTGGGGATTGGGTTAAAGAAGGTGCAATTGTGATCGATGTAGGCATTAATCGTTTAGATAGCGGCAAATTAGTCGGTGACGTACAGTATGAGATCGCTGAACAAAAAGCACATTTCATCACGCCAGTACCTGGCGGCGTAGGCCCAATGACAGTAGCAAGCTTGATTGAAAATACCCTTGAAGCCTGTGAAAAATACCATAGCTAATTAGCCTATAACGTCGCATCAAGAATTAACAAGGGTTGCTGTTTAGCAACCCTTTGTTGTTATTTATGAGGCTATTTTAGCTGAGCGCTGGCGCCGTGTTAGCTTTAACAATTGCGGCAGCACAGAGAAGAAAATCATTAAAACCATAATCGTATATTGCCAAACTTGATAGTGCTCACTTAGTAATACCACGGCGCAAATAATACCTGCGATCGGATTAGCAATCGTACCGAAAGTAAACTCAACCACCGTCATCCGGCCAAGTAACCAAACATACAAGATATACGCAAGCGCTGTATTTGGCACAATTAACCAAAATAATGCAAGCCACTGTATTGAACTGACACCATTAGCAAGTACTTGATATTGTTGTGGATCAAAGTAAATAGCTTGAGTCATTGCGACTAATGATAACAATGATCCGCCAATGATCAGCTGCCATGTTAATACCGTCCACCAATGAGTGTGGCTAGACATTTTTTGCACTAAAGTACTACCAACAACAATTGTTAACAACGCACCAATTAAAGCGAATACTCCTAAGGCATTAATCGTGACATGCTGGGGATCAAATAATCGCCAAGCCAAAATCACTAATACAAGTGCGCACACCGATTGCAAAAACGCTGGACGCTGCTTTTTAAAAACCCACGCATAAATCAACGCAACCACAGGCACAGAGACCATACCAACACCGGCAATTGCCGCTGGTAAATTAACCGCCATAATAAAAATAAAACTAAAAAACAGGGCAATATTAACCACAGCTAATAATACTAAACCGCGCCACTGTTTTGCTTTAGGCCATGATGGTTTAAGCACAAATAACAGTAAACCCGCAGGTAATGCTCGCAACGCGCCAAGTAATATTGGCGGCCAATCTGGGGTGGCATATTTAGTGACCGCATAGGTGGTGCCCCATAAAAAAGCAGGGATCATGGCAAGAAAAATATTCATTTCATTCCTTTCAAAATAACTAAGAAACGCAAAGGTAAAACCTAAGGTTAAGTTGAGGTCAAGCTAGAAAAAATAAAAAGGCCGCCAAATTGGCAACCCTTTGTAATACTTACTAATACAATACTTACTAAAATATGTCTTATTCAGCAATGCCTATTTGACTGGCACTAGTAAGGTAATTAATTACGCTTTACGCCATGTAGTTTTACCTGCAGAGTCTTCCAGTATTACTCCAAGTGCATTTAAAGCATCACGCGCTTCATCGGCCGCAGCCCAATCTTTACCCGCGCGCGCTTCATTACGCTTAACTATTAACGCTTCTATTTGGGCAACTTCGTCATCTGCTTGGCCACCTTGTAAAAATGCCTCTGGTGCTTGTTGAGCAACCCCTAACACTTCCCCAAGACTACGCAGTACAAATGCTAACTTACCCGCTTGCTCAGCATCAACGTCTTTTACACGGTTTAGCTCTTTGGCTAATTCAAATAACACCGGTAATGCTTCTGGTGTATTAAAGTCGTCATCCATTGCTTTTCTAAATTTAGCCACATGTTCATTTGTTGCTAAATCACAACTGATAGGCTCAACACCACGAAGTGCCGTATAAATACGCTCAAGCGACGAACGTGCTTGATCTAAGTTCTCTTGCGAGTAATTTAACTGGCTGCGGTAATGACCAGAAATTAAAAAATAACGAACCGATTCAGCATCATATTCTTTAAGTACATCACGAACAGTAAAGAAGTTGTCTAATGATTTTGACATCTTCTCTTTATTTACTTGTACCATCCCCGTATGGATCCAGGTATTGACGTACTTGCCGTTATTTGCACAGCATGATTGCGCAATCTCATTTTCATGGTGTGGAAACTGTAAATCTGAACCACCGCCATGAATATCAAAATGCTCACCTAAATGCTTTGAGCTCATTGCCGAACATTCAATATGCCAACCTGGACGACCTTCGCCCCACGGTGATGTCCATGATGGTTCACCCGCTTTGGCTTTTTTCCATAACACAAAATCAAGTGGATCATCTTTATCTTGTGCTACTTCAACACGCGAACCGGCTTGTAGCATAGTTAAATCTTGCTGTGACAATGCACCGTATTGCTCAAACGTTGAGACGTCAAATAAAACATCGCCGTCGGCTGCAACATAGGCGTGGCCTTTAGTAACTAGTCGTTCAACCATTTCGATAATTTCGTCCATATGACCTGTGACTGTAGGTTCAATGTCTGGACGTAACATGTTTAGACTATCAAAATCTTCATGCATTGCTTTTGTCATACGCACAGTTAAGTCGTTAATCGCTTCGCCATTTTCATTCGCACGCTTAATGATTTTGTCATCAACATCGGTGATATTGCGCACATACTTTAAATCATAACCAATGTGACGAAGATAACGTACGATCACGTCAAAGCTAACAAATGTGCGGGCATGACCAATATGACAATAATCATAAATGGTGATACCACACACATACATGTCGATCTTGCCGTCGACCATAGGTTTAAATTGCTCTTTTTGACGCGTGAGTGTGTTGTATATATTTACCATTTATTTTAAGTCCTTGACTATTTACTTGAATCGCTATGTTAACACTTGAAAAGCCCCTGCTCTAGCGCTTTATCAATTGAATAAGCACTTTGTTAATCTTAGCTAACTAAGATAAAATAGCGGCAAATAAATCAGCTAATAGGAAACCACATGGTTGTTCTACACACAAATTTTGGTGATATCACCATTAACATGCACAAAGAAGATGCGCCAAACACAGTTAAAAACTTTTTACAGTATGCTAACGCAGGCTTTTACGACGGCACTATTTTTCACCGTGTGATTGATGGTTTCATGGTACAAGGCGGTGGTTTTGAACCAGGTATGACACAAAAAGAAGTGCATGATCCTATTCAAAATGAAGCAAACAATGGCCTTGCAAATAAAAAAGGCACTCTTGCCATGGCACGTACGCCGGATCCACATTCAGCAACAGCACAGTTTTTCATTAACGTGAATAACAATGACTTCTTAAACTTCAGCAGCGAAACATCTCAAGGCTGGGGTTACTGTGTATTTGCTGAAGTTGTTGAAGGCATGGACGTAGTAGAAAAAATTAAAGCCGTTGCTACAGGTAGCACAGGCTTTCATCAAGACGTACCTCTTGATGACGTTATCATCACAAGCGTAACTGTAAACTAATAGTACGCTTACCCACGTAACGTGGCGTTTTAGCGGGTATCTATGCTATACGTATATGCCCGCTTTATTTATTTTTAAAAGACTTACCTATGACTCGCCAAACCTACTTTATTGCCGACCTCCATTTAAGTGAAAATCGCCCAGATATCAGTGCAGCTTTTTATCAGTTTTTAGATACGCATATTATTAATAAGGATGTAGACGCGCTATATATACTCGGTGACTTTTTTGAAGTATGGGTTGGTGATGACTATGTAACCGCACTCTCAACTGAAGTTGCAAAGCATTTAAAAGTAGTGAGTGATAACGGCACCCCAGTATATTTTGTGCATGGCAATCGTGATTTCATTATGCGCGATAAATACGCCAAACAAGCAGGAATGACTTTATTACCCGAACAGCTGGTAATTGACTTATATGGCACTCCCACTGTCATTTTGCATGGCGATGAAATGTGCACACAAGATATTGAATATCAAAAGTTTCGTAAAAAAGGCCGCAGTTGGTGGTGGCCAAGATTAATGCTTGCTATGCCACTTTGGTATCGTCGTAAAGTTGCGCAAAATGCCAGAGAAAAATCAAAGCAAAATCAAACCGGTAAAGCGCTTGAAATATTAGATGTTACTGAACAAGCGGTACTAGCAACATTTGCAAAACACCAAGTAAAACATATGATCCATGGCCATACCCATCGCCCTAATGTGCATCATTATGAAGTAGATAAGCAAACACTCACTCGCACAGTGCTGGGTGATTGGTATACTCAAGGCTCTTATTTAGTTGTTACCGCACAGACACAAGAACTAGTAAGTGAACCATTCGCACAAATATAAAATATTGTCTACGCTTACTATATTGATCGTTTTTAGTACTGGTCGTAATGCTTAAATTATTTTTCATACTTATTTGTTTATTTTACGCAGGCCATACATACAGCCAAGATAAATGGCTTTTTGTTACCGAGCCTTTTCCCCCGTATTTTTCAGAGCAACTGCCGCAACAAGGTTGGTTAGCTGATATTATTATTACTGCATTAGCAAGCCAAGATATTGAAGCTAGCATTGAGTTTACAACTTGGGCTCGTGCACTAAGATTACTTGAAAAAAATAAGCGAACAGCTCTTTTAGGGGCTTATTATAGCGCCGAGCGAGAAAAAACATTCCACTATTCACGACCATTAGCAAAGTCATTTACTGGATTATTTAAACGAAAAAGTAGCAAAATAAATTACGATGGCAGTTTAACGTCATTACAGCCATACAGCATAAGTAAAGGTAGTAATTATATAGTTAGCGAGGGTTTTAGTAGTGAACATAATTTAGCCATTACAGCGACTAATGACTTGATCAGCAGCTTACGCGTGTTACAGCTTGGCCGCGTTGATTTAGTAGCTGGTACCAAAGAAGTCGGTGAGTACTGGTTAAACAATCATCCACAATTACAAACAGGACAGTCAATCGTATATATCCCTCCTCATTTAGCGTCCCACTACCTATATATTATTTTTTCCAAATCTGCTGTGCAAAGTAAGCAACAATTAATACAATTAGAAAACGGTTTCAACACCATTGTAAATAATGGTGAGGCCGCACAAGTTCTCCTACGCCATGGCTTTTCAGAAGCTAAGACTGAGCAATACCTACAATTTTTAAAACGTTAAAACACAAATGCTTATATGACTATCACTCCAAGCAACGAATTCTGCATCTTAAGATAGTTTGGGTATAGTAATAGTAAACTCAGTTTTAAAGCGCTCTGTAGAGTGTGGATTGGACTGTAATTTAATTTCCCCCTGCAAAATGTGTGTAACCCATTGGTGCACCATATATAAGCCAAGCCCAGTATTGCCAATACCACGAGCTGAGGTGTAAAAAGGCTCAAAGATGTACTGTTGAGACTCTGCTTTAATCCCAACACCGCTATCTGAAATGGTTAATTTAATGGATTGACTAGCAGCTTGTGCTATTTTTATCTCAATTTCACCGACTTGATTTTTGGCAAACCCGTGGGTTAGTGCGTTCATTATCAGGTTTTCTAGCACTTGGGAAATAATTCCTGGTCGGCTTTTTATATCTTGGTCAGTATCAACTAAGGTTTTCACTTTTACGTTTGAGTTTTTTAATCTTGAATTAAGGGAGATCAGTAAATCTTCAGTTATTTTTCTTATATTACATGTGATGACATCATCATTATGACGGTCTATCGCCATTTTTTTAAAACTTTTAACTAATACCGCTGCCTTATTTAAATTAATTTTAGCTAACCCTAAATTTTCCTCAATGCTCTGTGTGCTTTTATCTAATTGCGATTTAGTTAATCCGGTTTTTATCGCGTCACTCAACTTATTAATAACCACATTCGCGTTAGATACTGAGATAATAGCACCGCCAATGGGTGTATTCATCTCATGAGCAACCCCCGCCACCAACAACCCTAAAGACGATAGTTTTCGAGCTTCGAGTAAGCTTGTTTGTAATTGCTGCTGCTGCCTTATAGTTAAATCGAGCTGTTTGTTGACGCTATCTAACTCTACTTTTTCACGCTGTAGTTTATAAGATAAAGTAATTAGTTGCTGTTGGAATAAATATTCACGGTAACTAAAACCAAAACCGCAAATACATAAAACAACACTACACAGAGCAGCATATTGAAAAGCAGTCATTTTTGCATTATACAGCAGCTCTTTAGGGCTACCGATAAGTATAATAATCTCTTTATCTGAATCTGCGGTTCTTTGTGTTGATTCACGTAGTGAAACAATAGAGAATCGCCTGAAAGTATATAAACTGTCATGAAAAATACGTGAGGTGCTTTGTACGTCATGTTCAATGATGTGTTGCCAAAGCGCTGGAGAGTTATTTGCTAGCGAGTTATTAACTTGATTATACATAAACCCAAACTGTAATGCGGGATCCTTATTATACAACCAATAACCATCATGATTTAGAATATTTACTTGGGTGTTTTTTTCATCATATTGTCGAATATTACTAAATAAATAATCCAGATTAAAATTCACTACTAACAAGCCATCTATTAAATAATCACCACCTTGCGTTCTGTAAGTCACCCTAATTGTTGGCTCATGCGGGACAACAACTTTTCCACGCTCAATATTTAAATCAATTTCTGAAATAAATGTATTCGGTGGTGCAACTAACATCCCTTCTTTAAAGTAATAACGATTTTGCTTATTTTGTAATTGTGATACCTCAACAATTTCGCTTTTTTTATTGCTGAAATTAATTCTATAACGTTCTTTACCACTGCGTTCAAGCCAACGTATTTGTGAGATATTGGTTGATACAGAAGCAAAATTTAAAAAATAATCATTTATGAGCTTGTCGCTTTGTTGAGCGCTCAATGTATTTAAACCTGTATTACTTTTTAATACTTGGCCATTTGCTAACAGCTGAGTGAGTTTTTTAATACTGCTTAGCTCTTTAGATAAATCAGTACTCACAAGCACTAGTTTTTCATCTTGGCGCTCTTTTATTATGGTTACTTTTGACTGATAAACTTGCTCGTATACCAGCCAGCCAATTAATATCGCAACAAATAAAATAAACAGCGACTTTATGAGTACGCCTTTTTTGTCGCTATAAAATGAGTTACTTTTTTTAGTCATTTACATTATCAAACTGTGCTAACCAGATCAGTAAATCATCATAAAATAGCGGTTTTGAAAAAAAGTAACCTTGGGCCATTTCACAACCAGCTTGTTTTAACCATTGCACCTCAAATTCGTTTTCAACACCCTCAGCAATAACTTTAAAATCAAATTGCTTTGCGAGACTGATGATCATTTTTATCATGTATTGATTATTTATATTATGCTCAAGGTTGCTGACAAAGTAGCGATCAATTTTTATCGCATTCGACGGTATTTCATTAATGTGTGCTAATGATGAATAACCCGTACCAAAGTCATCAATACTCACTTTAATACCCAATGCCATAAATCGTGATAAAGCCTCTTTAATAAAGTTGTAATTACTGATCGCTTGGGTTTCTGTCACTTCAAGTTCCAGCATCGAGGGAGATACTTTATATTCCTCAATCCGACTTTTGATAGACTCAAAGTAAGAAGGATCGATCAAGTCATAAGATGATGCGTTAAACGCAATAGGTAAATTTATACCACATTTTTTAAGTTGATTAATTATTTGTAGTATTTTTTCAAAAATAACATTATCTAGCTCATTAATTAAACCAGCTGTTTCAGCAAGTTCTATAAACTCTTCAGGATTTACAAAGCTGCCATCAGCTAACTGCCATCTAGCTAGCGCTTCAAAACCAATTGGTTTTAATGTTTTCAAGCACATTTTTGGTTGCAAAGCGACACGCAATTCTTTGGTACTAATAGCCGTTCTCAAGCGCGCCATTAACTCATAGCGCCTTGTTATTGCCACTGTTTTCTCATCGGTATGCAAAATAAACTTCGCTTGAGTTACTTGCATGTAATTTAAACTCGACTCTGCCAGGCTAATTACTTTTTCGGGAGTAATATTTGATGCGCAACTTAGCTTTAACTCCAACACTCTTACGTCAATAAATTGCTTAACATTTTCAATTTCGTACTTTTGTTTATTATGAAAACGCGCAATATCATCTGTAATATCAAAATCAACATTAATGAGCATGCCAAAGCTACTATTACTAATAATCGCAATTCTGGGGTCATATATTGAAAAAACATCTACAATACTTTTATGTACCAGTTTTATGATTTTTCTACAAAAATCATAACCAAAGGTAAATGCTTTTTCATCAAACTGATAAATATCAAAAATAATTAAACGCATTTTGGATTTTTCATATACGTTCATATTTTTAATTTCGCGAGTTAACCAGTTTCTATTCTGTAAGTTTAATGAAACATCGGTATAGGCAAGCTCGGTTAATCTATTTAATAATGAAATATTAGCAAATCCGCTACTGACGTTTTCACTAAATACTTTCAATAAATATTCGTTTTCTTCACTAATGGGATTATCTGATTTTACCAGGGTAATATAGTGTGTGCCTTCAGCAATGGTTGCTTCAAAGAAAAATATACTATGCTGATTTGAAAACACATGACGTTTCTCTTGAATCGCTAGCTGGAAGTCATCGTACATATCGGCCAGTAAATTGCTATCTACTTTTTGTCCTTTCATACCATTAAAGCAGCCGTTTGTAGTGAGGATCATTGCATTGTCGCCTTTATCAAGGTTGCTTGAACAAAGGATGCCGCCTCCCTCGGATATTTTTAAAATATTGCTTAGTTCTTGCAGCACGGCAGCTGAGTATGAGCCCATATCATGTTTGCTATTAATGCTCCTTGATGCATCAAGCACAAGTTGCAAACCTTGTTTAGCGGCTGTTATTTGCGAAATATATTGCCAAGTTCGCATATTACTATTAACGATTGATTCAAGCTTTTGCGCAGAAATATCAGACTTATTCCAGTACTCATCAATATCGAGCATTTTCATTACATCGGTTTCAGGGGCGAAGCCGGGCTGCCCTGTTAGTAACACGATACGCATTTCAGCGTTGCCAATCACTTCTCTGATGGTATTTACCAAACGCAGCCCAGAATCATCTTCTTCCATAACCACATCGATAAAAACAAGTGCTATATCTGGGTGCATACTTAAAGCAAGCGCAGCTTCTGGTACTGAGTTGGCCGCTAATAACTCATATTTGTAGCCTTCTTTGGCCTTTAATTCTTTTAAGCTATTAATTAATGCGTGTTGATAATCGAGATCATCCTCAACAGTTAAAATTTTCCATACTTTAAGGTCGGTATTTACTAACTCTTCCTCAGCAGAAAATACAAATAATCCCTCTTTTTCATCCATATATACCCACCAAAATAATAATAGCAATGGCCTTTCATTTACAATGCATTGCAAAGCAATAAAATAACTGATAAATAAAAAAATTAACTTGCTTTAAATATTAGGTGAGAGTTTTTGATGTGTCTAATTTAAAAACACTTTTGATAATAAAGTATGTGCTACAGCATGGTTTGAAAGCTGCAGCACATGTTAGTGTTGGTTAAGCGCTTTTATTTACCGGCGTACCACTGTGAAACTTAAAATCGTCATCAAAAGATGTAATTAACTGCGCTTCAATTTCACCAAACTCTTTAACCCGCTCGGTAATATCAAAACCAGCAATTTCTTGGGCAAGAGTTAAATAGTCTTGATAGTGGCGTGCCTCAGAGCGCAATAACGAAATATAAAAATCACCTAAACGCTTATCTACATGGGGTGCAAGCGCGGCAAAACGCTCGCACGAACGAGCTTCGATGTAAGCACCGACTATGAGCTTATCGACCAGTGCATCTGGCTCAAAGGTTTTTACATGTCTTAGCATACCCTTAGCATAACGACACGGCGTAATACTTTGATACTCAATACCGTACTCATCCATGATCTCTAATACTTGATAAAAGTGGTGCAGCTCTTCTTTGATCAACATCACCATTTTATCAACCAAATCTTGCCCATAAGCTGAATCAGATTTTGGGATCACTGCTTTAGTCAGTTTGTTTTTAGCCGCAAGATCGCGCCAATTCCCTTCACGTTTGTATATCAGCGTTTCAAACGGCTTCAGCCACTCAAGCAAGGCATCGCTGCTTTGTTTATCCACGGCGTATTTACGAATTAAAAACATCGCAGATTGCGCGGCTTTAAGCTCACAGATGAGATGATCAATTAAAATAACCGCTAGGTTTTCTTTTTTAGTGGCTTCATCAATCCACCCTAAAGGGGTTTCACAACGTAAAAATTGCTTAATCGGTTCTAAAAGTTTGCTATGTGGCACGAAGGGAGTTGCTCATTAGTATCTGTCATTAAGAAAATGATTTTATCATGAAAAATGACTGATAATAAAACAAAGCTGGGGGTTTGATTAATTAAATAACCCGAACTCTAGTTAAATATATCCCCGCTGATTTTTTTGCTTTCGTCTCTCATTGGTGTTTCTTGACAAGACCCCATTACTGAACCATAACTTAATACAAGCTGTATAAAAATAAAACAGCGAACTAATACCAATCGACTTAAATATTTAACCATTCTAGCGAGCTAAATGGTCAGTAACTTAACACGATTGGTATAATTCCTTTTCATGGGGCACACAATTATGATACTAAACCATCTTTGGGGCATATATGCCCATCCACTCGAAGAGTGGCAAACAATAGATAACCGCCACGAGAGCTTAACATATAGCCTATCACATATATTACTGATAGCGTTGTTTCCATCTGCAATGGGTTATTACTCATCAGTTTATTTGGGCTGGAGTATCGGGGCTGGTAATCCGGTATTTTTAACCCACGATAGTGCAATACTGATTGCTGCAGCTATGTATGGCGCTTTAATTGTAGGTGTGTTTGCGCTGGCTTATTTAGCACATTGGATGGCTGTTACTTTTGGTGCAGAACCAACCTTTACCCAAACCTTAGAACTTGCAGCGTATACTTCAACACCAGTATTTATGTCTGCACTAGCGGCATTTTGGCCAGAACTATGGTTTGTTGTATGTGTGGGTTTGGTCGCTTTAGGCTATTCGGTCTACTTGCTGTATACCGGTGTGCCCATTTTGATGCATATACCGCAAGAGCGTGGCTTTATTTACGCAAGCTCTGTGGTAACTTGCGGACTAATTTTACTGGTGATTATTTTAGCTGTCACCGCCATATTGTGGACCAACGGTATCGTAAGTCCAACCTTTACATGATACCTAGTTCAACGTTAGAAGCTGTAAAATGTAGTATATAGTAGTGTTATTATTTTCTTTCCTTCGCAAAAAAGGAGCTAAATTTAGCTCCTTTTTTATTTCGCTAGGCAGAGATTAATCTGAGCCGTTTTCTTCTTGATTATGTAACTCTAAACCAGAAGACATGGCACTTTCACGACTACTTTTTGCCGAATCATTACGCAGCTGTTCAATACGATTCAAATAATTCTGATCGATACCACCGGTAATATATTGGCCATCAAATACTGATGTTTCAAATCGTGTAATTTCTGGGTTTTCCTGCGCTACGGCAGCAATCAAATCAGGTAACGATTGGAAAATCAAACCATCAGAGCCAATGCTTGCATTGATATCTTCAACTTCACGTCCATGGGCAATCAACTCAGCCGCAGATGGCATATCAATACCATACACGTTCGGAAAGCGAATTTCAGGTGCAGCAGAAGCAAAGTAAACGTTTTTAGCACCAGACTCACGCGCCATTTCAACAATTTGTGCTGAAGTAGTGCCACGTACAATCGAGTCATCAACTAGTAATACGTTTTTACCTTTAAACTCACGGTCAATTGCATTGAGCTTTTGACGTACTGACTTTTTACGCATTTCCTGACCAGGCATGATAAACGTACGGCCAATGTAACGGTTTTTAACAAACCCTTGGCGATATGGCAGATTAAGTACGCGGGCGATTTCCAATGCCACATCACATGATGTTTCTGGGATTGGAATAACAACATCAATATCTTTATCAGCCCATTCGCGAGCAATTTTTTCGCCAAGCTTAGTGCCCATATTTACACGTGTAGCGTAAACAGACATGCGATCGATATTTGAGTCTGGACGTGCAAAGTAAACAAATTCAAAGATACATGGCGAGTAAGATACTTTATCTGCGCATGTTTGAGAGTAAAACTCACCGCCTTCAGTAACATATATCGCTTCACCAGGAGCGACATCACGCACAAATTCAAAACCATCGGTTTTTAACGCAACGCTTTCAGAGGCAAACATATACTCGGTGCCATTTGCAGTTTCACGTTTACCAAACACTAATGGACGAATACCATTTGGGTCACGAAACGCGATAATACCATGGCCAATTACCATAGCGATGGTGGCATAACCGCCTTGAACTTTATTTATAACTTCGGTGATACCGTTAAAAATATCTTCAGGGTCAAGATGTAGTTTATTTGGTTTACTTAATTCATGAGCCATGATGTTAAGTAAAATTTCAGAATCTGAGGTTGTGTTAACGTGGCGACGTGCTTCACAGAACAATTGCTCTTTAAGCTGCTCTGCATTGGTTAAGTTACCGTTGTGTGCTAAAGCAATACCGAACGGTGAGTTAACATAGAACGGCTGCGCTTCAGACGAGCTAGAAGAACCTGCTGTCGGATAGCGTACATGGCCGATACCAATAGTGCCTTGTAAACGCTTCATATGACGGGTGTGAAATACATCTTTCACTAAGCCATTTGCTTTGCGTAAACTAAAGGTGTTGTTTTCAATGGTAATGATGCCCGCGGCATCTTGACCACGGTGTTGCAAAACAGTTAAGCCATCATAAATCGCCTGATTTACAGGAGATGTTCCGACTATTCCAACGATACCACACATGAAATTTTTCCTCGCCGATTAACGGTTGACCGAATTTAAAAAGCTAGAGTTATTTTCGAGGTATGAAAAAAACCACTCAACAACAAAGCCAAATTCTGGGATCAAAATAGAGTTACCCCACCAGTGCGTATTGGGTGCACCAGTAAAAGCATCAAGAAAGAAGAGTAACGCGCTCACGACCAACACGCCACGAAGTGCACCAAAGACAATGCCGAAGACACGGTCTGTGCCAGACAAACCAGTACGTTGTACAAGTTCACCTAGAAGGTAGTTTAACAATCCGCCTAACAATAGCGTCGCAAAGAATAATATGGCAATGGCCGCTGCATTTCTTAAAAGGGGTTCAGAAATACTTGTTAGGAATGATGCTAAATATTGGTAAAACAAGCTAGATATGATAAATGCGCCAGCCCACACAGCCAAAGACATTGCTTCTTTTATAAAGCCACGAATTAAACCGATAATAGTAGACAGTGCAATAATGCCAAAGATGGCGTAATCAACCCAGATCATATGAACCAACTAGTCGTTAATTTGGGGCGCATTCTATAAGAGGTCAGCACTAAATGCCAGATCATTTTGCTACTTCAAATTGGGTAACTTTTCCGTTAAGTTTAGTAAGTGCTTTTAATTCAGGGAGTTTGCTCTCAAGCTGGGCTTTATCAAGCGACGGACCCACAAAAACTTTGGTTAAAGTACCATTTGGTGTTTTAACTGGACGGGTAAAGGTTTTAAACCCTTTGTCACTTAGTTTAGCTTGTAGCGATTTTACATTCGCACTATGCGAAAAGCTCCCCAACTGAATTACATATGCCATTTTCGATAAATTTTCTTCAGGCTTACGTGATGGCTCAGACTTTTTTTCAACAGGTTGTGCTGTAGTCGTTGCTACAGTAGTTTGCTCAGTCGATGCTTCAACCATTTTTTTCGCTACTAGCGTCGTCTCTTCAACCGCATCAGAGGAACTTGAGATTAGGTCATCATCTGGCAATATATCTTCCTCAGGCTCTTCGTTTGGCTGTTGTGCGTTAGCCACTTGATCATCTATTGAATCTTGCAAGTCAATAGTTGTGAACTCAGGACGTTCCGGAATGGCTTTAAAGCCTTCTTTGTAATGTACTTTTTCGCCATCAAGAATATTAGGAATAAACACGATAGCTGCAATCACCACAATAGTTGTGCCGACTAAACGATTTATAAAGCCTGAGTTCACCTGATTCCTCTCTATTTTTTCCAATAATTGATAGCAGCTGCAACAGTTAAGAAGGAGCCAAATATGATTAACACCGTCTTCTCATCAAGCTGTGGCAACACACCATCCAGTGCGTCTGCAACTGTTTGATATTTTTCAATTGGCGCGCTTGTATGCACATTATCCATGGATTTAGCTAAATTCTCTACTTTATCGCCACGAAAGCAATTAAGTCCGGCTAAACACCACGCATCAACTACCGGGCTAACTTCATTTAATACAGCGACTTTGTCTTTATCAGCCAGCATAGCGACTAACGCATGAACTTTAAAGCCTTGATCTTGCAGGTTAGCTAACTTTTTAGCTAAATAGCGTGCAGATTCAGCATTATGTGCCACATCAGTATAGACCATAGGTTTGCTGCTTAGTTGCTGAAAACGCCCTTCAACAACTAAATTAGCTAAACAATCACGGATCACTGCCTCACTAGGTAATAAATCTAACACAGCTAATGTGGTTAGTGCCGTTGCCGCGTTTTGGCATGGGATTGATGGTTTAGCAAACTCAAAGTGATGGGCTTGATATTGCCAACTAAAACTTTGCGCATGCTCTTTAAATATAAAGTCACGCCCTGATAAATGCATCACCGCGTTAATTTCATGACCGTAGTCGGTGACTGTGTGCGGTATATTTAAATCGCCGACAATGGCAGGTGTGCCAGTACGGAAGATCCCTGCTTTATCATAACCCACAAGCTCTCGCGTATCACCAAGGTACTCTTTATGATCTAGATCTATGGTGGTGATCACACTGGCAAATGGAGTAACAATATTGGTAGCATCGAAACGCCCACCTAAACCCACTTCTAACAGCACATAATCAACGCTATGGAGTTTAAAAATAGCCAGTGCGCCTAAGGTGCCATACTCAAAATAAGTCAGTGGCGTGTCACCGCGGCCTTGCTCGAGCAAGTCAAACGCATCAACATGAAATTGATCATCAAGCTCAGCGCCATTAATGCGCACTCGCTCGTTATAATGAATTAAATGAGGAGAGGCATAGGTACCAACCGAATAACCTTGGGCAAGCAGCAGTGATTCTAAACATCGGGCAGTGGTGCCTTTGCCATTGGTGCCGGCTATTAGAATAATTTTACTTGGGCTATCTAGTAAACCAATGGTATTGGCAACTTTGGCAACGCGTTCTAAACCCATGGCAATATTTGCTGGGTGAACACTTTCTAAATAACAAAGCCAATCATCAAGGCTTGATGATTGGCTAGGAAGATTTTTTGTCATAGCGTGTAATCAGTAAAGCTGAAATTTACGCTACTCTATGCTCTTGTTCCGTAGAAGGCAAGTTCATAAATTTAGCTAGTATGCGGGCAAGTGTGTCACGCATTTCACGGCGATCAATAATCATATCGATGGCACCATGCTCGAGTAGAAATTCACTGCGTTGGAAGCCTTCAGGTAAGGTTTCGCGCACAGTTTGTTCAATTACACGAGGACCCGCAAAGCCGATTAATGCTTTTGGCTCCGCCACGTTGATATCACCTAGCATAGCTAATGATGCTGATACACCGCCCATAGTTGGGTCAGTCATTACTGAGATAAACGGTAAGCCTTGTTCGCTCATCTTAGCAAGTGCAGCACTGGTTTTAGCCATTTGCATAAGCGACATTAGTGCCTCTTGCATACGTGCGCCACCTGAAGCGGAGAAGCAAATTAGCGGCATGTTATGCTCTAAACACTGATCAACAGCATCCACAAAACGTGCGCCAACAACCGATGCCATTGACCCACCCATAAATGAGAATTCAAATGCGACGGCGGCCACTGGAATGCCTTTTAAGCGTCCCTTCATCGCGACTAATGCGTCTTTTTCGCCACTTGATTTTTGTGCGGCGGCAATACGATCTGAATATTTTTTCGAGTCTTTAAACTTTAAAATATCTTTTGGTTCGTGCTGTGTGCCAAGTTCCTGGCGGTCGCCATCATCCAAAAAGTGCTCAAGGCGTTTACGGCCACTCACACGCATGTGGTGATTGCATTTAGGACATACATTGAGTGATTTTTCTAATTCAGCTTTATATAAAATCGAATCACAATCTGTACACTTTGCCCAAACACCTTCAGGGATCTCTTTACGAGCCGAAGACTTTGTTGTTTTAGGTAGGATTTTTTCTAACCAACTCATTTGCAACTCTCTTAATACTATTCTGTGCTTTGCTGCGTTCCTGCCAAATCATTATTGACAGACAAATTTTTTCAATTAAAACATGAATTCCACACAGGCGGTATAAAAAACTGGTCTTAGTAGTGAAATGCCTGCAAGGTTATGTTTAATTTATCACCAATTAACCATTCACATCCGTTAAGAATAAAGGGCCAAGTGGTGTCGACGGAATTTCAAACCGCGCCGGATAGTCAACATCAACTAAGTATAAACCTGCCGCCTTTGCCGTCGCACTGGCTTTGGCTCGCTCTTTTAAATCAAGTAACTCTTTTAGCCACACAGGTTGCTGCTTATGAATACCAATATCGGTTAAGCAACCGGTAATGTTACGCACCATGTGGTGTAAAAATGCATTAGCCTTAATATCAATAATCACATAACTGCCTTGACGCTCAACTGACAAGTGATGAATAGTACGTGTAGCAGTATTCGCTTGACAATGCAAAGCTCTGAATGACGTAAAATCATGCTCACCTAATAGATATTGACACGCTTCTTGCATTTTAGTTTCATCAAGTGGATGATGAAAATGCGTAACGCCTTCATTTAATATTGCTCCTCGAAAGGCGTTATTGTAAATAACATAACGATAACGACGAGCTGTAGCACTAAAACGTGCATGAAAATCATCACTCACCGGTTTTGCATAGCGAATAGCAATATCTTTTGGTAGCAAGGTATTCATACCCATAGTAAATGCAACCATATCGCGTTCTGCATCGGTATCAAAATGCACCACTTGCCCAGTGCCATGCACGCCGGCATCAGTGCGCCCAGCACAGACTATTTCAACTGGATGATTACAAATACGCGAAAGCGCAGTTTCTACTTCTTGTTGTACGCTATTTACATGCGATTGACGTTGCCAACCACTATAACGGGCGCCGTTGTACTCAACTCCAAGTGCTACTCGCATAATTACTGCTTTACCTACTGTGCTAATGAACGGGGCATTTTATGCTATCTGACGCTGCAATAAAAGTGACTCTATACAAATTAAGCGCACAGTAGCCAAGCGACCTTTTTTCTATTGCTAAAAAAACGGGGAGTAAACTAAATTTACTCCCCGTTTTAACTATAAATGCAGAAACAACTTACAGTAATTTTGCTTTTAAGCTTTGTGCTTCTTCTTGTACTTCTTCGGGACCATTTGCTATCACTTCGTCAATAGCGTCAAGGGCTGCATCCATATCCCCTATTTCAATATAAGCACGTGCTAAATCAAGTTTTGCAGAATAACCGCCACTTTCAGCATCCACATCAGTTGGGTTATCTCCAGCAAGTAAGGCATCAAACTCACTTAATCCGACATCCATATTTACATCATCATAAGGTTCATAATCTAAGCTTGTATCATCACTTTGTTCAATCAAAGCATCAATATCGACAAATTCATCCGCAACGATGTCCTCATTTGTTGATGTATTCACGTCTTCACTTAATTGCTCCGCCGACGGCACATCATCAGGTACTGAAAGCTCTTCAAGTGCAGCAAGATCTTCACTGAGTAACGCATTGAAATCAACTTCAAACTCGCTGCTATCATCTATTTCTAAAGACTCAGGTTCAGCCAACTCACTAAGCAATGCATCAAAATCTGTTTGAGTGAGATCAGCCATAAAATCATCATCAAGCTGATCATCTGACAACGATTGTTCCAGTGGATCTTCAAGTTCAGTCGCGAAATCACCATGATATTCATCTTCTAACGCATCTGTAAGTTCATCTTCAAGAACAGGCTCGTCTTCAGCAACCGGTTCGTTTTCAACTGCTGGCTCGTCTTCAACAACTGGCTCATCTTCAATAACCAGCTCGTTTTCAACAACTGGCTCGTCTTCAGCAACTTGCTCGTCTTCTGCAACCAGCTCTTCTTCAACAACTGCCTCGTCTTCAGCAACTTCCTCGCCTTCTGCACCCAGCTCTTCTTC
>NZ_JACJDM010000030.1:0-59512 GCF_014163545.1 Pseudoalteromonas sp. SR45-6 | reverse complement strand
CGAGCTAAATAAAGCGCTAACTGCGTTATAATTTTTTCAAGTAGAACAACTACATGTCAAAATTTACGCCTTGTTATCACTGTATTTATCTGTCGCTATAAATGGTCAGTAACTTAACACGATTGATATAAAAGGAATTACTAATGAAAAATACTCTAAAAACTCACCTGTTTCGTACTAACCACCTACAAATAGGTGAAGGTAATATTAGCGGTTATATCGGCTGCTTTTTAGCGATGCTGTCTTGTTTAGGCGTGCTCGCCTTTCATTTTCCAGAATATTTAACCACACCGGAACTGAGAAAGAGCTACAGTGTCGAATTTTTACGTCAACTGATGTTTGGTGCGCTTATCGTGGCCGGTAGTTTGGGGTTACTTAACTTTGTACGTAACAAAAATAAACGTTTAGGTGCAACTGCGTGGTTTTTTATTGTGCTGGCCATTGCGTTTGGCGGCCCTAATGTTGAGGTGAATGATTTTGCTGATAACACCCCCTATATAGGCCTAGACTGGTTTATATTAGATTTATTGGGCTCAACCTTAATATTTATTCTCATTGAAAAGCTGTTACCGCACCGCAAAGAACAAAAGATATTACGCAGTGAATGGCGCGGTGATCTAAACCACTTTTTTGTTAACCATTTGATTATTGGGTTTGTGTTATTAGTGACTAATCACTTTGTGCACTATGGTTTTGGTTGGGCAGTGTCAAGCACTGTGCAGGGCTACATCAGTCAATTACCTTTTATATTGCAAGTGCTGTTAATTATTTTAGTCGCTGATTTGATGCAGTACTTTGTACACCGCGCTTATCATGAAGTGCCTTATTTATGGCGTTTTCATGGTATTCATCACAGTGCAAAAGAAATGGACTGGCTTGCAGGCTCTCGCCAGCACATTTTAGAAATTTTAGTGACGCGCAGTTTAGTACTTACGCCTATTTTCGTGCTGGGTTTTTCGCAGCAAGTGATCAGCTTATATGTGATAATCGTGGGTTTTCAGGCGGTATTTAACCATGCCAATGTACGGGTGAAATTTGGTTGGTTGAAATATTTATTGGTTACGCCACAGTTTCATCATTGGCATCACTCTTCAGATAAAGCGGCCATTGACCGTAATTATGCTGCGCACTTTTCATTCTTAGATTATGTTTTTGGCACGGCCGTAAAAGGCCAACAAGAATGGCCAGAAGCTTATGGCGTAGTCGGGGACTATGTACCAACTGGGATGTTAAAACAGCAGCTGTTTCCGTTTAAAAAGCAAAAATAGTCGCGATATGGGAATCCTTTCAATTTAGTGTTTTCGATAGTGATCATATTTTATCGAGTATTGGTATGGACAGATAATAACCAAAAATATATTGCTAAAAAAGGTACTAGTAGTAATAATTGATAACTGAAGGAATATGTATTAGTAGCGACTTTTTTGAAACTAATTAAACACAAGGATTCTATTTTGCAATTTAAATCATTTTTAGTGAGCTTATCTATTTTAGCCGCAAGTGGATGCGGTGGCTCTTCTGGAGACAGTCAAGATACAAAGCCACCTGCTATTTCAGAGCAAACGTTTACGCTCAAAATAACAGCCAATGGTGTTGCCGCAGGACTTGAAGTGTCATGGATGGATAACAAAGCGAAGCTTACTGCAGACAAGGTTATTGAACTGAGCGCAACGTCAAAAACATTTGTACAACCAACCTTATTAGCTATACCAGAAAGTATCACGTGCGACACACAGCTGAGCAATACAACAACGTTGAATTATAGCCTTGCTGTTAAATGTGTATCTTCTCAGGCGAGTTTTGCACAAACAACCCCTTATTCATACCCTGTAACTATTCGTTATGGCGAGCAAAGTATTCAGTTAAAAGACTCTCCAGTCTCGGTTCCACCACTTACAATGATTGAGCCTGAAATTACAGCGCTTGGCGGGCCACAGATTTGTGAAGTTGATGACTCCTCTAATCTTAAGTTTAAAGTAGCTTGCCGTCCTTATATTGTGGTGTATGAAAAACGTAAATTGTATTTGGTGTTTAGTGAACAAGAACAGCAATTATTGTTTGATAACCCCGACAAAGAGCGGTTAATTGAATCTGAATATTTATGGTTTGATGAGCAAGTTTGGTTTATTACTGAAGGCGCCTCTACGCAATACAAATTACACTCAGCCTCTTTTAATAATGGCCAATTAGGTAATTATAAAGTCCATGATATTAACGCTTCAAGTTTAGCTATTTCAGGCGGTAAACTATTTGCATTAACGTCTTTTCCTGATGGTGTTTATAGTTGGCAAAGTGGTAAATGGAAAGCTGTATCTAACCTAATCAACAATGGGGTTTTGAAAAGTGAATTTATTGCGAATAATCAAGACCTTTATCTAGCGCTTGAAGATAATAATGAGGTTTCATCAAAATCGTATATACAGATCATAAATGCTCAGATCCGAGGGAGAACTGTATTGAGTAAGCAGATCAGTACATTTAGTCATACACCATTTTTTGAATATGATGACATCACTTTTGGTCTAGGTTTTGGTACTGATGAGCAGTTGCTTATAAATGTAATGGACGTCATACCAAGTGCGCGCGATGACGCTGTGTTTTCATTGAATAATGTACGCAATGCTACTATTTGGCAAAATGGTAATAACCAGTTCTTATTTACAAACCAAGACAGTGGTATTGAACAGTTTAAATTCACACGAGAACAAGTAGAGACAAGTACTGCATTCGATTTAACCGCGTTAAGACAAACAACTCCTGATTGGATTGGCGGCGACTTAGATACTTTACTAGCGGGTGATTTTGTAGAGACAGCATCGATAAAATATGCCGTGCTTAAATATTTACGTAAGGCTGATACAGAGCAGTCTGAATTGCAGTTGCAATCACGGTTAAATACCACTCAACCGATCAGAGTTTATAATGAAACATGGCGCACAATTGCGAGTTATGCACGAAGTAATACTAAAAAAATAACTCCTATTGTGAGTGAACAAGGCTATATATTGGTTTATGTAGGTGATGCGTCATCTAATCAATCAACGGGGCAGCTGTGGGCCCTATCAGCGGATAAAGAGTATTTGCTCAAAGATGATGTGTCATGGGAAAGTTATTCAATGAAAGACTTTCATTTTGAGACTATTTCTGAAAAACACCTTGTGGTGTATAGCGAATTTGCCAACGAAGTCATTACAATAACGCTTGATTAACGCTATTTTATTAACCAACTGAGCTTTGGGTGAATTAGTTTGACCAAAGCTCAGTAAAGTTACTGATAGTATAAAAGCATACCAGACACGAAAGCCATATAAGTAGACCAAGGCTTATTTATATTCAGTTTTATTTTATAGCTATGTAGCAAAGCAAGGCGGTAAAGCACGACTCAGAGGTAGAGTCGCGCATAAAAGTTATAGTTTTTCTATTAGTGCTTTAAGAGTTGGTCGTTGGCTCATATCTTCATTCATACATTGTTGAGCAAGTGTTGTTAACTGTGTTGCATCGCTCGTAACTTCAGAACACACGCTCAGTAAATCATCAATTAAGCAGCCAATCGCTCTGACTTCAATACGCTGCATTTGTTGGCGCTGATAGTCGGTCAGAGAGTCTAAGTTAGTTGCTGCGCCAAAGTCACCAAACAATACTGTGTATTCATCGTTTATCATGGTGTTGTGCGCATATACATCGCCATGACTTACGTTATTGATATGTAAGTGGGCAAGGGTGCTGACCATTTGCTTAGCTATGTGTTTAATGGCGTGAGCAGTAAACTGTGTATGCTCAAAAAAGGTATCGCGGGTGCAAGTATCAAGTGACGGCGGTAAGCCGAGGTTTTGATAGTCCTTGCTGATAAGCTCCATAACCAGACCAAGTTGCTCTGGGTTATCGATATAGGCGAGAACGTTTATTAGGTTTTTATGTTCGCCCGCTTGCAAGCAACAGTTTACTTCATCAAGTGGATAGCCATCACTGGTGATCGCGCCTTTAAACAGTTTTAACGCCACATTATTGTGCTGCCACTGTGCTAAGTGAATAATCCCAGACGCACCTTCACCAATTTTTTCAACAAGTGAAAACTCGTTTAGTTGTACGGCTGCTAATTGAACTTGTTGTAAACTTTGTGCTTTATTAAAGTCATTGCCTGCAAAAGCCAGCCAACTGAGTTTTGGTAATTCAAACAGCCAGTCATTAACATCAGTTAAGTTATTCGCAGATAAACGCACGAGTTCAAGCGCTTGGCACTGCTGCATGCTGTGTGGCAAAGTCGTTAGTCGATTACCAGCAAGGGCAAGTTTACGCAGTTGCGTAAGTTCACCAAAAGAGTCTGGCAATTGTTCAATATGGTTGTCAGTTAAAATTAACCATTGTGTCGAAAGCGGCAAACTATGCTCGGCAAATTCACTGATTTTATTGCCTTTAAATGCAATCATAATAAGGGAAGGGCATTTTGCCAATACAGCAGGAATATGCTGGAACTGATTGAATGATAAAAACACCCGCTTTAATTTAGTTAAACTAGCAAATTCGTCGGGCAAATCAGATAAATTATTATTTGATAAATCGAGTACTTCGAGGGTATCTGCAAGGGTAAAAATTTCGTCTGGGAATGTGGTTAGCTCTTCAACTAGTTGTAAACGTTTAGTGCCAGCTAATTTACCACTACGAAGCTGTTCAACGGTATTCAAAATACAAATCCATTTATTTAGGGGTTTAACAATAAGAAAATAAAAAGGCCAATCAAGTTGGCCTTAGTCATAATTTTAGTCAATAAAATTAAAATTGTGCGTTGTGGTACACGTTTTGTACGTCGTCACAATCTTCAAGCATCGCTAAAAAGCGTTCCATTACTTCTACGTCTTCGCCTGCAATGGGTGCTTCAACTTGCGGCACAAAAGAGATCAAATCTTCATCAAACTCAGTAACGCCCATTTCTTCAAGTGCGGTACGGGTGTTGTTGTACTCAGTATGCGGAGCAAAAACAGTGACTTTGCCGGCTTCAACTTCTACGTCAGTAACATCAACGTCAGCCATCATTAGTGCTTCAAGCACGGCTTCGTCATCATCGCCATCAAATACAAAAATAGCTAAATGATCAAATAAGTGAGATACCGAGTTTTGTGCACCAATTTTAGCGTTTGCTTTAGTAAAACATACACGTACATCAGCAAAGGTACGTTTGTTGTTGTCAGTTAAGCAATCAACAATGATCATGCAGTTACCAGGGCCATAGCCTTCGTAACGAGTTGCTGAGTAGTCTTCACCGCCGCCGCCTTTGGCTTTATCAATTGCGCGGTCAATTACGTGTGCTGGTACTTGATCTTTTTTAGCGCGTTCAATTAAACGACGTAGCGATAGGTTGCCATCGGGATCAATACCACCATTTTTTGCGCAAATATAAATTTCTTTACCGTACTTTGAGTAAACTTTAGTTTTAGCACCCGCAGTCTTAGCCATTGAATCTTTTTTGTTTTGGTAAGCTCTTCCCATCTGCGTTTCGCCTTAAATATGTTTTTAAAAGTATAAATTTTGTAGTGCCGTATTCTATACCCAACTCGCTTGGAAATACAGAATTCAGTGGGAATTAAAGTTGCTTTGAGTGAGCAAGCAGCACAAAAAATATAACCCGCAGTTGCGGGTTATATTTTCAATCGAAATGTATCGGGTTATTACCAAATACGTACGCGTTGATCTTCTGGTAAATACAAGGCATCACCCGGTTGTACATTGAATGCTTTGTACCATGCATCGTGGTTACGTGGTGCTTGTGCTCTAAAGCGACCGGGTGCATGTGTGCCACCACGAAGCTGGTTTAACATGCTTTGCTCAGTGCGTTTTTCTTTCCATACTTGTGCCCAGGCTAGGAAGAACCGTTGATCGCCCGTAAGGCCGTCAATAATAGGCGCTTCTTTACCGTTTAGGCTGAGTTTGTAAGCGTGATAAGCCATTGCTAACCCACCCACGTCACCGATGTTTTCACCTAAGCTATTACGACCATTAACGAAGTTACCAGGGATTGGCTCGTATTGACTGTATTGTGCAGCAAGTTGGTCGGCTTTGGCATCAAATGCAGCACGATCGGCATCTGTCCACCAGTTACGTTGTACGCCGTTAGCATCTGATTTAGAGCCTTGATCGTCAAAACCATGGCCCATTTCATGACCAATCACGGCACCAATGCCACCATAGTTTACTGCCGGATCGGCATTAGGATCGAAAAATGGTGGTTGTAGAATTGCTGCAGGGAATACAATTTCGTTAAACGAACTGTTGTAGTAAGCGTTAACACGTTGTGGTGTCATGCCCCAGCGGTTACGGTCGGTTTTTTGCAATTCTTTTGCAGCGCTTTCAGCTCGGAAAAACTCGCGGGTATTTTTGATGTTGCCCATCAAATCATTGCTACTTATGCTTAAACCATCAAATGATTGCCATACATCGGGATAGCCAATTTTAGGCACAAACGCAGCGAGTTTAGCGCGGGCATTTACTTTCGTTTCTGCTCCCATCCAGTCTAGGTTGTCAATACGTTCGCCCAGAGCTGTTCGCAGGTTTTCTACCAATGCTGACATTTGTTGTTTTGATGATTCAGGGAAGTAGCGTGCTACATACACTTTACCAATGGCAAAACCTAATGAATCAGTGCTCGACATTTGGCTGATAGCGCGTTTCCAGCGTGGGCGAGGCTCTTGCTGGCCATTTAGCTCTTTTCCGTAAAATGCGAAGTTAGTATTGAATACATCTTCAGACAGTAGCTCTGCATTAGAGCTTAGTGCGTGATAGGTTAAGTAATCTTTCCATACAGTAACATCTTCTTGATTGATCAATGCAATCATGGCTTTGATCGGCTCTGGTTGCGATACATTTAACTGTGGTACTTGGTATCCTGTTTGTTCAAAATACAGATCCCAATTAAAATCAGGATAGCTAGAGCTCAGCTCGCTGCGTTCGATTTGATTTAGGGTAAGGTCGCGGTTACGACGTTTTTCTCGTGGCCACTGGCCTTGTGCTATTTTGGTTTCAAGGGCTAAAATTGCCTCAGCACGTTCAGTTGTATTGTCAACACCTGCAAATTTAAGCATGTCGGCAATATGGGCTACATAAGCAGTACGAGTTTTAACAAAACGTTCTGAATCTTCAAGGTAGTAAGAACGATCTGGTAAACCTAAGCCGCCAGCACCTAATGACATTTCATATTTATTTGGGTCTAAGCGGTTAAACCACATGCCACCACCAATAGGCGAGTTAACGCCCGTTAACCACGATTGGCCAAACAATTTGGTTAGATCATCGGTTGATGAAACGTTACTAATTTCCGTTAGTAGTGGTTTAATTGGCGACACACCAAGCTTATTAAGGGTATCGGTATCCATATACGCGTTATAGAAATCGGCAACTAACTTTTCTTCAGTATTTAAATCTTTTCGGGCTGCGATCTCTTCAATAATTGCCTTAACACGCTCTTCGCTGCGCTCTGCCAATCCTGCAAATGCACCGTAGCGAGTTTTATCGGCAGGCATAACGTAGTTGTCATACCATGTGCCACTGGCGTACATGAAAAAGTCATCACCTGGTTTTATGGCTTCATTACGGGCTGTTAAATCTACCCCAAAGCTACCTAATTCAGCTTTTGCTGTCTGGGTTTCGGCACTAGGCTGCTGTTGCGCTTGTGTTGTTTTAGGCTCTGAACAGCCGGTCAGAAATGTGGCAGCAAGTGTTGCTGCAATAAGTGTTTTCTTCATTGGATTTCCCTGAATGTAATTTAATTATTTTTATCTCACGTTTTTCTAACTCGGATTGTTATTGATAACCTAAAAACAGACAAACTTTTGAGGTGAATTACTTCTCAGTTAGGTGAAACAACAAGCAACGCGACATACAGTGTGTATCCCGCGCCGAAGATGAGTCTCCATGTTTATGCTGTTTTTTGTTGAAGTTCCCACATGCGCGCGTATTCACCATTGAGGGTAAGTAACTCATCATGTTTACCTTGCTCGATCAGCTGGCCCTCTTTGAGCACAATAATCGTATCTGCATCTGTTATTGTTGATAAGCGATGGGCAATAACTAAACTGGTATGATTAGAGGCTAGTGCAGACATGGCTTTTAATATTGCTTGCTCGGAATGAGAGTCTAGCGCTGATGTTGCTTCGTCAAAAATGATAATAGGGGAGCGTTTTAAAATGGCTCGGGCTATGGCAATGCGTTGTTTTTCACCGCCTGAAACTTTTAAACCTCGTTCACCAACGAGGGTTTGATCACCTTTATCTAAACTATCAATAAAGCTGCGTAAATGCGCCATATTAATAGCATTATCAATGTCTTGTGCTGTAGCATCTGGACGGCCATAAGCAATGTTGTCGCGAATGCTGGTATTAAATAACACAGTATCTTGTGGCACAATGGCAATCGCTTGTCGCAAGCTGTTGAGTGTGACGCTAGTAAGTTGTTGACCATCAATATGTATTTCACCGCTGTCAATATCATAAAAGCGATACAGTAAACGGGCTAGGGTGCTTTTTCCTGCACCGCTGGCGCCCACCACCGCGACTTTGCTGCCTGCTTTAATAGAAAAACTAAGCTGCTTAATGATAGGTCTTGATGGATGGTAGCCAAAGTTAACGTTTTTAAATTCTATATCAGCGTGTTGTATATTGAGCTGTTGTGCATTTGCTTTATCTGAAATGAGTGGTTTACGGGTTAATAGTCCGAGCATATTTTCAAGGTCGGTTAAGGCGCGGCGAATTTCTCGATAAACAAAGCCTAAAAAATTGAGCGGTAAAAATAATTGGATCATATAGGCGTTGATCATTACCAACTCACCAATAGAGAGTGTGCCTTTAACCACTTCAATACTAGCAAGCCACATTAAGGCGGTGATCGCTGCTGCTATGATCAAGGCTTGACCTGAATTAAGGGCAAGCAACGATAAGCGGTTTTTAAGCCGGGCTTGCTCCCAACTAGCTAAAAAACCATCATAAGTTTGTGCTTCATGCTTTTCATTATTAAAATATTTAACGGTTTCATAATTAAGTAAGCTGTCAATAGCACGGCTATTACTATTATTGTCGGCTTGGTTTGCTTCGCGAATAAAGCGGTTGCGCCACTGTGTTACAACAACCGTGAAGGTAATATATAAAGCCACTGCAAGCAGGGTAACTACGGCAAACCACGGCGAAAATAAAGTTGCAAAAATAATCGCAACTACGGCTATTTCAAATAAAGTTGGCACAATATTGAACATTAAAAAGCGCATTAAGAAGCTTAAGCCACTGGTGCCACGCTCTATATCACGGCTAATGCCGCCAGTTTGCCTATCAAGATGAAACGACAACTCAAGGCTGTGTAGGTGATTAAATACTTTTAGGCCAATATGGCGCATAGCATGTTCAGTTACACGACCAAACAACGCATCACGTACTTCACCAAAAAACACACTCGCAAAACGTAGTCCGCCATACAGTAACAGTAAAGCTATGGGTACGATGACTATATTTTGTAAACTTGGATCAACACTGTCGATTATTTCTTTCAGCGCCCATGGCATCAATAAAGTGGCACCCTTTGCGGCGATCAATGCCAGTGTTGCAAGTGTTACACGGCCTTTAAAAGCAACTAAGTAAGGCCACAAGGTGACAATGCTTTGCTTTAAATTCATCGCATCATGATGTTTTATTGCTTCTTGTTTACCCATTCCGCGCATATTTTCTCTAACTCTATTAAGTCTGCATTAAACTTTTTCTAGTAGCCTAGAGTATAAACTTTAACAGTTTGTATCTAGGGCTATACTACTAACAGCACATAGTACAGTTTAGGCAGCTTAAGACAATGTTTTAGAGTGGTTAATTAAACTCAGTTTTTAACAAAGAAGGGAAAGCAGATGAAAACTATCGGATACGCAGCAAATCAAGCTAATACGCCATTAGAGCCATTTCATTTTGAAAGACGCGATTTGCGCGATGAAGATGTTGCGATTGAAATCTTATATTGCGGGGTGTGCCATTCAGATCTACATACCGTAAATAATGATTGGGGTGGTACTAGTTACCCAATTATACCAGGACATGAGATTGTCGGTCGTGTCGATGAGGTTGGCAGCAAAGTGACTAAATACAAAGTTGGCGATAATGTAGCAGTTGGTTGTATGGTTGATAGCTGCCTTGAGTGTGACCAATGCCACAAAGGCGAAGAGCAATTTTGTCGCGAAGGCATGGTCGGAACTTATTCAGGAAAAGATCGTATCACTGGTGAATCAACCAAAGGTGGCTACGCCAAACACATTGTAGTGCGCGAAGAGTTTGTTTTAAACGTTCCAGAATCACTTGATCTTGCTAAGTGTGCGCCAATTTTATGCGCGGGTATTACCACTTATTCGCCGCTACGTACTTTTAATGTCGGGCCTGGAAGCCGAGTTGGCGTTATTGGCTTAGGTGGGTTAGGCCATATGGCAATTAAAATCGCAGCGGCAATGGGTGCCCATGTGACAGCTATTAGTCGATCAGATGATAAAAAACAGCAAGCGTTGGAATATGGTGCTGAAGGTTTACTGGTATCTAAAGACGAACAAGCCATGAAAGCATACGCTAATCAGTTTGATGTGATCATTAATACTATTCCAGTTAAGCATGACTTTACCCCTTATATGCCCCTATTAGATATTGATGGTACTCAAGTATTAGTCGGACAAGTGGGTGAGATGGCTGAATCAAACTCGGTGCCATTATTATTGGGGCGTCGCCGCGTGGCTGGCTCTTTGATTGGTGGTATTGCACAAACTCAAGAAATTCTTAATTTCTGTGCGCTGCATAATATTTTACCGGAAGTAGAGATGATCAACATGGCAGATATTAATCAGGCTTTTGAACGCTTAAAAGAAGGTGATTTGTCTCATCGTTATGTCATTGACATGTCCTCACTTGAAGTCGCTTAATTATCGACTGTGATTTTTGGCCGTAAGTAGTTTTACTTGCGGTTTTTTTTGTTCAATTGCAAATTAGCTATTGAAATAGGGCAATTACTCCCCATTTATAATACCAGCTTACTATTTAGATAATAAAATGATCCGTTTTCGCTTAGTCCTTACTGTATTACTGCTGTTTACTGCACTTTTTAGTGTGCAGGCTAATGCTGTGAGCAACGCTGAGACTAATGTGAGCCAGCCTACCGCTTTTTTTCAGTCGGCGATGTTATCTGATTTGAGTGTTTTAGAGGTTAAGGTATTTGATACTTCAGTATCAGATAGCACCCCTTTTATCAAGAAGATACCAATTACGGCGGCTGATCAACAAACAGAAGGCGCGGGGTTTGAGTCTTTACAGCCACGCTTTTCAGCGAGTAATTCATCGTTATTTCTGTATCAAAGCCAAGTTGAGCCAAGTTATGTGGCAATATTTGAGTTTTTTGTACCTAGCCTTGCGCGCCAACTTTACTTACAACCCCTTGAACCGCCAATAACATTACCTTGGTTTGTAGCCTACGAAGGTAAAAAATCACGGATTAGTGGTTGGAAAGACGCCAACTTACAATACCGTGCAGTACTTACTTACTTCAGTTAACTCTTCCTACTAATTTTTTCGATGTTTTAGTCATTCAACTAAAGCAAATAAATTACTGCGCCTATGAGGCGAGAAACCGATGCTTGCATTGGTTTAAAGGAAGCAATATGTTAAAAAATTCATCAAAAAAACCGCAGCTACAGCGTTTTAAAATAAGCTATATGGCGATGTTTTTGGCGCTGGTATTATTAGCTATCAGTGCCTTACCAAATTTATATCCAGCAAAATCGTGGCTGCATCTGAGTACAACGCAGAGCCAGCCACATTCACAGCAGTTACTAGCGAATACTCCTTCGCAAAAATCTGTTATTGATTTTTTAAATCAACATGGGTTTCTGGTTGAGCAATCAATTCAAGTGGCGCAAAACAGCCTTTCATTAAATGTGTTACTACAAGAGCCAACCAAAAGTGCCGCAGCGCAACAAGCGTTAAAAAGTGAATTTACGCAGTTGAATGCAAAAATAGTCACGCATCAAACAAGTCCCGATTGGTTACAAAGCTTAGGATTAGCACCTATAAAATTAGGTCTTGATCTTAATGGTGGTGTGTTATTTGTATTAGATGTTGATTTAGTGAAAGCGCAACAAGAGCAACTTGATAGTGCGTATGAACAAACTAAAACAATTATTCGTGATGAAAAAGCCAGAGGTGTTCGTGTACAAAAAAATGCCCATGGTTTTGAATTACACGCGTTGCCTGCTGCTAAAAGTGACTTAGCCGCAGTACAGGCGAATGTTCTAAAGCGTTTTGAGCGTTTAATGGCAACTGCGCATTCACAGGGTAATCTAACAACGGTTGCATTTAGTTTTAGTGAACAAGGTAGTAATGCGTTTGATAAAGAAGTAATGAGTCAAACCTTAACCACTTTAAGAGGCCGTATTGAAGAATTAGGCATTACTGAAGCAGTTACCCAGCGCCAAGGTAAACAACGTATTCGTATTGAGTTACCCGGTGTACAAGATCCAAGTGAAGCAAAACGTATTATAGGTGCAACAGCGTCGCTTGATTTTTATCAGCTTAAAGAAATCGGCGGAAAAACCTTTAACCTGCAAAATGGTGGCTCGATCAATTTAGACCCAATTGCTATTTTTTCGGGACAACACATCAATAATGCCCATGCAGGGCGCGATGAATGGGGCAAGCCGCTAGTGCAACTTAGCCTTGATAGCCAAGGTGGCGAGGCGATGTCAGCATTTTCAAAACGTAATATCGGTAAACCAATGGCAACGGTGTATTCTGAATATTATAAAAATGTCAAAGGTGAAGTAGTTAAAAAAAGTGAAGTGATTAATGTTGCCAATATAGCTCAACATTTGAGTAGCCAATTTAGTATTACTAATATGCAAAGTCCACAAGCGGCGCAGGATTTAGCATTGCTATTACGTGCAGGTTCATTAACTGCGCCGGTGACAATCGTACAAGAACAAACCATTGGGCCAAGCTTGGGCGCAGATAACATACATAATGGGCTCGCGGCCTTAATGTTGGGAATGGGTATTACATTAGCCTTTATGGCGCTGTGGTATCGCCGTTTAGGGCTGGTGGCAAATATTGCCTTATTATTGAATTTAACAGCTTTAGTAGGATTAATGTCACTGCTGCCTGGCGTGGTGCTAACTTTACCGGGCATCGCCGGGCTGGTACTGACAATCGGAATGGCTGTTGATACTAATGTTATTATTTTTGAGCGGATCAAAGAAGAGCGCCGTAAAGGCCGAGCACCATATCAAGCGATAGAGCAGGGCTACCAACAAGCATTTGCGACAATTTTTGATGCTAATATTACCACTATGATCACGGCAATTATTTTATATGGTATTGGCTATGGGCCAATCAAAGGCTTTGCAATTACGCTGGCGTTAGGGCTAATAACTAGCGTATTTACCGGGGTGTATGTTTCTAAGGCGTTGAGTCAGACTTTGTATTTAAAATTGGCAAATAAGCGAGGAGCTCGCGCATGAGCAATTCAAATGAAAAAATGAGCACCACAACCCGCTTACGTTTATCGGGGTTGGTTTTATCTATCCTACTAGTGCTGCTCTCTGTAATAGGGGTTGCTACAAAAGGATTGAATTTCGGCCTTGATTTTACTGGTGGCTATTTAACTGAGTTTACCACTGCAGTGCCAATTAGTGAGGCTGAGCTGGCGAAAAAAATTAGTTATTATCACCATGATGACTTTACCTTAAGCGCTCAATCTAGCCAGCACTTTCAGTTAAGAGAGGCAGAGCAAGCCAGTACATCGCCTTGGTTAGCAACGCTTACGCAAGATGAGACATTGGGTGCTGAAGTGTTGTCATCTTCTTACTTAGGCTCTCAAGTTGGCGATGAATTATTTGAACAAGGCTGTTTGGCATTATTTGCGGCAATGGTTGCCGTGATGATTTATTTAGCGCTACGCTTTGAGTGGCGTTTAGCGTTGGGATCGGTTGTGGCTTTAATGCATGACGTGGTGGTGGTAGTTGGTTTATTTGCATGGTTACAGCTTGATTTTAACTTAACCGTGTTAGCGAGTTTACTGGCAATCATTGGTTATTCATTAAATGATTCAATTATTGTCGGGGACAGGGTACGCGAGCTACTGCGCTTAGATTCCACAACACAACAAGCTAGCGTGAATACGGTGATCAATGAATCAATTAAGAGCACTTTGACCCGTACTTTGATCACCTCAGGCACTACTCTTGCAACAGTGGCGAGTGTGTGGTTATTGGCTGGTGCGCCGTTACAGGGGTTTTCTATCGCACTATTTGTAGGAATTGTTGTGGGAACATTATCGTCAATTTGTATTGCTGCAACGTTACCGCAGTTACTTGGTTTAAGACATGAAAACTATCAAGTTAAGGTCGATGAGCAAAGCCAAGCGTTGATGGATATGCCGTAACTGACTTTATCAACGAAAAACAAAAATGCCGCGATATACGCGGCATTGTTATTCTTTAAGTTAATTTGTTAACTTAAATTAATTGTCACAACATCAGCTGTTTCATCATCGTTAAGTACAGATTGTTTTGGTATGTCTGGTTTATCAAGCGCTATATCGCCGCCATCAATTACTTCACCGGTTTTTAAGTTGGTGAAATCAAATAACTCATTATCTGCTAGATGCGAAGGCACAACATTTTGCATTGCAGTAAAAATACTCTCAATACGACCAGGGTGCTCAATATCCCACTGTGCAAGCATCGCTTTGGTATGTTTGCGTTGCAGATTTTCTTGTGAGCCACACAGATTACATGGAATGATAGGGTATGCTTGGCTGATAGCATATTGTTCAATATCTGTTTCTTTACAGTAGGCTAATGGACGAATTACCATGTGCTCGCCGTTATCGCTCATTAATTTAGCTGGCATGCTTTTTAGTTTGCCACCATAAAACATATTTAAGAATAGGGTTTCGATCATATCGTCGCGATGATGACCTAAGGCGATTTTAGTGGCCCCCATTTCATTTGCGGTACGATATAAAATGCCGCGACGTAAGCGTGAGCATAGCGAACAGGTTGTTTTACCTTCAGGAATAATATCAGTCACTATACTGTAGGTGTCTTCTTCAACAATTTTGTATTCAATATTCTGAGTGTCTAAATATGCTGGCAATACATGTTCAGGAAAGCCTGGTTGCTTTTGATCAAGGTTAACAACAAACAAATCAAATTTAATAGGTGCAACACGCTGTAAATGCTGCAGCATGTCAAGTAGAGTATAACTGTCTTTTCCACCAGAGAGGCACACCATGATACGGTCGCCTTCTTCAATCATATTGAAGTCCATCACCGCTTGACCGGTTTGACGACGTAAGCGTTTTTGTAACTTAGATAAGCTATGTTGAGCTTTGGCTTGAACAGAATGCGACATTACGCCCCCTTTAGAACTATGGGTAAAATAAAGGGGCGTATTATATGCCTAAAGTTTCAATCAACAAAATTTATTTAATCTTTTGCCAGCGGGCTCACATAGCCATCGGGTTTTAAGGCTAATACGTCACAATCAAGGCTGTCAATGACATGCTCTGCGGTGTTACCTACTAAGGCTGCACTTAATCCAGTGCGGCCAACCGTACCAATTACCACTAATTCACTATTAAGGCGCTTTGCTACATCCGGGATCACGTCCTCTGGTAAACCTTCTTCTATGACACAGTTTTGCTGGGCGATTTGATGACTAGCTGCTAACTCATGGGTTGATTCTATATGGTGTTTTTTAACCGACTCGTTATAAATACTGGGGTTAAACTCAGGGATTTCAATTGCAATGTTTACCGGTGTCGCAGGATAGGCGTTAACGATACTAAGGCTTGCGTTAGCCAGTTCACATAAAAACTGCGCATCTTGAATAATACGATGGTTTAAATCAAGGTGCTGTTGGTTTTCACTTACAGCGTTAACAGCAGCTAAAATATTACCCTGCGAAGGCCAAGCGTGCTCTTTTACCAATAATACCGGGGCTGGGCATTTACGAATTAAATGCCAATCGGTTGGAGTAAAAATTACTGACTTAAGTGTATCGTGCTGGTGAGTTCCTTTTACAACCAAATCAAACTGTTGGTCTATTACCGTATCGATGATCGCTTCATAAGTGCGATTATGCCAAACCACTTGGCTGTTAATATCGACGTCTGGGTAATGTTGCAAAATTTCATCCAGCCATAACTGACGGTCTTTAACGACGGCATTGCGCATTGCCTCGCGCTCATCGCCAGAGAGCATGGTCGTCATCTCATAGGAAAAATCATAAATGCTCATAAAAGCGGTGATACTGGCACCGGACTTTTTGGCTAATTCGATAGAGCGAGATAAACCATGCTGAGACTCAGCGGTTGGATCAATAATGGCGAGTATTTGTTTGATGGTGTTCATAAGCTGCTCCTTTAACTACTTTATAGCTAGAGTGTAACGTATAACGTGAGTAGTTAAAGTAACAGCTAACAACTTGTTGCGCTAGATCAAGTTTATTTTGGGTGAATTGCTGCAGCTGCGGATAACCCATCACTATCTAGAATAGTGATAAATTTACCTTCCACTTTTATTAAAGCAGCTTTTTGAAAACGACTCAGTAAACGACTAATCGTTTCAACGGTTAAACCAAGGTAATTACCAATTTCACCCCGGGTCATGGTAAAGCGAAACTCTTTACGAGAAAACCCGCGTTCGCCAAAGCGATTTGACAAGTTGTAGATAAAACTAGCTAAGCGCTCTTCGGCTGATTTTTTATTCAGTGACAAAAACATTTCTTGGTCGTAGTTAATTTCACTGCTCATCAGGCGCATAATCTGCTGGCGTAGTTTTGGTAATTTACCCGCTAGATCATCAAGTGTTTCAAATGGAATTTCGCATACCATTGAGGTTTCGAGCGCTTGAGAAAAGCTTTGGTGTGCCATTTTATTTATTGCATCAAAGCCGATTAAATCTCCTGCGAGATGAAAGCCAGTAATTTGTTCGTCACCTTGCTCTGAAAGGGTGTAGGACTTAAATGAACCAGAACGAACAGCAAAAATAGCGTTCAGTGGCGCTCCTGATTCAAAAAGAAAATCCCCTTTATGTAATGGTTTTTTACGCTCAATGATTTCATCAAGTTTATCCATTTCTTGCCCATTGAGGGTAAAAGGTAAGCACAGTTGACTTATGCTGCAGTCATTGCAGCTGATTGTGCAATTATTTTTGGCTTTGTTTTGATATAAATCCATTAGTTCAGTCCATTAAATGTTGTCACATTAATTTGTTAAGATTAATGCAGCAGCTTGTCAGTTGCAATGATAAGTAAATAAATCCCGTACCAAATAAGTACACTGCCCAGTGCTATTCGTGCCCATGGGTGATTTAATACTTTATGTAATACTTGTGCGCCCATGCCGATACTTAACATCGCGGGAAACGTACCAAGCGCGAAAAATAGCATGACTAGAGCGCCATCAAGGGCTGTGTTGCTGGTCATCGCCCAGGTTAGCGCTGAATAAACTAAACCACAGGGTAACCAACCCCATAATGCGCCATAAGCTATTGCTTTTGGTAATGAGTTGATTGGCATTATAAAACGATTTAGTTTTACCAAGTGCTGCCACACCAAGGTTTTCCCTAGCGATTCCAGCCATTGTAAGCTTGCGCCTAACCGCATGATATACAAGCCAACCAAAATCATAAACAGGCCACTTAAAAACGCTAAAATTAACGCGAACCAATGACTTTGGGTGGCAAAATGGCTGCTGATCCCAGCAACGAGCGCCCCTGCGAGCATATAACTGCCGGCACGACCGATGTTATACGCAATGGAGTACTGCAATGGCCGGGTTTTATCTGTAGCTAATTGTAAGGAGCTGGCAATACCACCACACATTGCGATGCAATGTCCGCTGCCAATAAGGCCCATGATAAAAGCGCTGAAAAATAAGGGGTCAATCATTACTTTTTTTGTGCTGCTCTTTATCATCTTCAAACAAAATGCTGTGACCTTGTTTGTTTAAATCTGAAAATTGTTCACCGCGAACGGCCCAAAAAAACACCCCAATCGCGATCAGTACAAATAAAATAGCAATTGGAACTAGAATATAAATTATACTCATAATTTTAATAACCTTAGTGAGTTACTGATCACAATGATGGAACTGGCAGACATCCCAATCACAGCCATCCAAGGTGCAACTAGGCCTAATGCCGCAAGCGGTAAGATTGAACCATTATAGAGCAATGAAAGCGCTAAATTTTGCTTTATTATTCGGCGTGTTTTTTTCGATACCGTTAATAAATGCTCGATAGCGGCTAAATCACTATTGAGTAATACCACATCGGCGGTGTTTTTGGAAATATCAGCGCCGGTTTCCATTGCGATAGATAAATGCGCGCTATTAAACACTGGACTGTCGTTGACACCATCTCCTACCATTGCCACGATTTCACCTTGGCTTGACCACAGCTTCACTTCGCTTTGTTTATCCTCTGGTAGACAGCCTACTTTAAAGCTATCAAGTTTGAGCTTCTTAGCAATTTGTTGCCCTGCATTTGAGGCGTCCCCAGTTAGCATGTGACAGGTTAAGCCTTGCTGTTGCAAAGAGGTGATTAAGTTTGCCGCATTACTTTTCACTTCATCTACAAAGTAAAAATTAGCAACTGGTTGTTGATCAATGTAGAACGTTGCTTGAGCATTACTTTTTTTACTGTTGAACCAACCACTTTTACCAATTGCATAGTTATGATTGTTATCTTCACCGGTGATGCCACAGCCAGGAAGAATTCTAATATTCGTTAAGTCGCGCTGTGCGGGTGTAAACTCATTAAATGCAGTCGCTATAGGGTGTTCGGAGTAACTTTCAAGTTGCGCTGCAAGAGCCAAAATCTGTTTTTTAGATAAAGAATTTGCTAATAAGTCCACAGCATCTAGGCTAAAACGCCCCTGTGTTAACGTGCCTGTTTTATCAAAAGCAACGCGCGTTAATTGTGGTAGTGTTTCTAGCACATGAGACTGCTTAATGAGTATCCCTTTGCGGGTTAAGGTAGCCACCGCGCAGGTTAAGGCGGTTGGAATTGCTAAACTTAGCGCACATGGGCAAGTTGCAACAAGGACCGCAATGGTGATCCAAAAGGCATGTTCAGGGTCAACTTGATACCAGCCGATGGCGGTAAGTGAGGCAAATACCAGCAAACAGGCAACAAACCATTGTGCCACTTTGTCGGTGATTTCCACCAGTTTAGGACGGGTGGCAAGCGCACTGTGCTGCAGTTTAATTATTTGGTTTAAAAGAGTGTTTTGACCAATTTTGTTGATAAGAATTTCAATTACACCATCATGATTTACGGTACCGGCAAAAACTTGATGATCGATGTACTTATTAACTGGTAAATGCTCACCTGTCATCATTGCTTCATCAACGGTGGTGCTGCCAGTGCAAATAACACCATCTGCTGGAATTGTTTCCCCGGCTTTAATTAAGACTCTGTCACCGAGTTTTAATTTTTTAGCTGCAATAATATGTTCGTGGCCGTTTTCATCCAAAGTACGGGCTGTAAGTGGTAATAACTTTTGTAAGTTAGCAGTAAACTCACTGGCTTTCAGTCGAGCCCTAAACTCTAAATATTTACCTAGCAATAATAAGAAGGTGAACATACAAATTGATTCAAAATACACTTCGCCCACGGCCATCACTGTGGCGTAACTACTTGCGCCATATGCGCCAAAAATAGCCAGGGATACAGGAAGATCCATGTTTAACTGCTTGGCTTTTAAGCCATTAATTGCATTGGTTAAAAAGGGCATAGCACTGTATAAAATAACCGGTGAAGCGAGTATTAAGCTGATCCATCGAAAATACTGTTCAAAGCTTTCTTCCATGCCAGAAAACATGCCAAAGTACATGGCGAAAGCAAACATCATCACTTGCATGGTCATTAAGCCTGCTACGCCGAGCCTGCGTATATACGCTTTAGCAACTAGCTGCTTTTGACTTGCTTCAACATCGACTTGAAACGGGTAGGCCTTGTAGCCAATTTCTAATAACGATTTGATAATGTCGCTTAATGGTGTCTGATCTTTATGCCATTGGATCATCGCGCGGTTTGTTGATGTATTTACGTCAACGCGTTTGATTGCGGGTATGTTTAACAGTTGCCTTTCAATCAACCATGCACAGGCAGCGCAAGTGATCCCTTCAACGGTCAATAACACTTCACTGATATCGTTGGTTTGAGAAATAAACTCGTCTTGAATATCTGGGTTATCGTAACTACTAATAAATGCTAATTGCTCAGGAACTAGCTGTTCTACTTTACCAGCGCGCACGGTTCTGAATTTATAATAATCGGTCATGCCTTGAGCAACAATCGTCTCGGCAACGGTTTGACAGCCTATGCAACACATCGGTTGCGCGCTACCGTCTATAACAACAGTAGCGTTAAAACCCGATGGTACACTTTCAAGGCAATGAAAGCAGTTATTAGACATGATGGGGTGACTACTTATATTCAGGACTTATGGCAATACTTTGCTCACTTGGCAAAGTGATGTTTTCTTTTAATTTCCAGCTACCGTCTATCGGCTCAATAAATACAGTATAAGCACCATCAGTATATGGTTCGACAATTGCTGTAAATTCACCATTCGCATTTGGGGTTAAATGAGTACTAAAGTCATGAGCCTGAATCGTTCGGTGATAAAACGATAGTTTTAATGAGTGGATATTACTGGTGTCCCCCTTATTGAATTTAAAGCTGACTTTATCAGCTTCGATTAGCAAGTCACCATGTAAATATAACGCTTTAGCTTTCTCGAATTTGCTCAGTTCTAAGTTAATTGCTTTGCCTTTTTTATAGTAATCATCAACCACCATATCAGGACCATTGCCGATCGCAGTTATAAAAAGGGAAATACAACCAATGATGGCAACTAGCGGAAAAAAGATTAAGAACCACGGCCAGAAATTTTTATACCAAGGAGTAGGGGTCATAAATACACTTAATTAGTTTACGATAAGGGCATTTTATAGGATTTAAGTTGAAAAAACTAAAAAAAAGCCTCCAGATGGAGGCTTTTTTGATCTGAATTAATCTATTGAATTAAAACATTAAAATATAAACATTCTATTAACGTTTTAGTTATTTATCTTGCGATAAACTATAAACGTATGCAGTTAATAGATGAATTTTTTCTTCACCTAAAATGTCTTTCCAAGCTGGCATAACACCGGCACGACCGTTGTTAAGTGTTTCTTCAACAGCACGTTGAGAACCACCATATAGCCAGATGTTATCAGTTAAGTTAGGTGCACCAAACGGTAAATTATGTGCAACTGAACCTTTACCATCAGCACCATGACACGCGGCACACATTGCAAACTTAGCTGCACCTGCGGCTGCGTCTTTTTGGTTAACGGTACGACCTGATAAACTTAGTACATGAGCAGTCATTTCTTTAACGCCTTGCTCACCCAATGCAGCACCCCAAGGTGGCATTGCAGCAATACGACCATGTAACAGTGTTTCTTTGATTTTATCTGGCGTGCCACCGTACAACCAATCTTTATCAGTTAGGTTAGGGAAGCCTTGACCACCACGGGCATCAGAACCATGACACTGCGAACAGTTTTGTGCGAATAAACGCTGGCCAATTTCCAGTGCTTTTTCATCAGTAACAAGCGTTTCGATATCTTGCTGAGCATAAGCGGCAAAAATAGGACCAAAACGCTCATCTGCAGCTTCATATTCTTTATCAAGCTTTACAAATTCACCATTCGCTTTGGCTTCTTCAACTGCTTTTTTAGATTCAGCTAAAGAGGTAATACCTTGGTTAGAGCTACTCCATTTAGCAATACCTTCCCAATTACCTAAACCTGGGTATGCTGCTAAGTAGTAAACTGACCATACAAATGTTGCAAAGAACATGTAAGTCCACCACTTAGGTAGCGGATTATTTAGTTCTTCAATACCATCAAATTCGTGCCCGCAGCTTTCACCTTCTTTAACACCAGTGTAGTTTGTTAAATTCCACACTAGTAAGCCAAAAATGATAAATAAGCATGCAAGGGTTAATACAATAACCCATATACTCCAAAAGCTAGTCATTTCTCAGACCCCTTTTCCTCGTTAGAGATTGTATCGTTGTGTTTTTTCTCATCTTCAAAGATGACATTAGCGGCGTCTTTAAAACGAGTTTTACTACGCTTGCTATATGCCCACACAACAATGACAATAAATAGTACTAAAATTACCAGAGTTAAAATGCCTCTGTATGTTCCGTAATCCATAATTAATTACTTCAAGTGCGTGCCAAGTTGTTGCAAATAAGCGATAAGGGCTTGTATTTCTGTCGCACCTTTACCGTCATTCATTGCATCAACTTTAGCAACATCAGCGATTAGTTCTTCATCACTACCATATCCTAAACCAGGGTGAGCTGGGTTTTGTGGATTAATAGCAAATGTATCACGGAAAATTTTAAGCTTTTTCAGAGTAAGGCTAGTGTCAACACGATCCTCTGCTAACCAAGGGAAACCTGGCATGTTTGACTCAGGAACCACAGCACGTGGATTCACTAAGTGAGCATAATGCCAGTCATCCGAGTAACGTTTACCTACGCGTGCTAGGTCAGGACCAGTACGTTTAGAACCCCATTGAAATGGGTGATCCCATACTGATTCACCAGCAACAGAGTAGTGACCGTAACGTTCTACTTCATCACGGAAAGGGCGGATCATTTGTGAGTGACAGTTATAACAACCTTCACGTACATAGATATCGCGGCCTTCCATTTCCAGCGCGTTTAGTGGACGTAAACCATCCACTGGCTTTGTTGTATCGTCTTGGAACATCAGTGGAGTGATCTCTACTAATGCGCCGAAGCTGATAGCAAAAACAGTCAAGATAGCCATAAGGCCGATATTTTTTTCGACTATTTCATGTTTGTTTTGTGAATTTTTATTGCTCATCATCTCACTCCGTTATGCTAATTGTGCTTGCGCATCTAATTTCAACGAATCATTCTTCGCTGAAATTGTACGGTAAACGTTATAAGCCATAACCAGCATGCCTGTGACGATGAATACACCGCCTAAGAAGCGCATAACATAGAAAGGATGTGATGCTTGTAGCGACTGTACAAAGCTGTACATTAATGTACCGTCGGCATTTACTGCACGCCACATTAGACCTTGCATAACACCTGAGATCCACATTGCTACAATGTAAAGTACAACACCCACAGTGTGTAACCAGAAGTGTGTATTAACAAGTTTCACGCTATACATACGACCTTGTGAAAATAACGCAGGGATAAGGTGGTAAATAGCACCGATAGAAATCATTGCAACCCAACCAAGCGCACCAGAGTGAACGTGGCCAACAGTCCAATCAGTGTAATGAGAAAGAGCATTAACTGATTTAATTGCCATCATTGGGCCTTCGAAGGTCGACATACCATAGAAAGACAACGATACAACTAAGAAACGTAGTACTGGATCAGTACGTAGTTTATGCCATGCACCAGATAACGTCATGATACCGTTGATCATACCACCCCAAGATGGAACGAATAAGATGATTGACATCACCATACCTAAACTTTGTGTCCAATCAGGAAGTGCAGTGTAGTGTAAGTGGTGAGGACCAGCCCAGATATACAGTGATATCAATGCCCAAAAGTGAACAACTGATAAACGGTATGAATAAACTGGACGACCAGCTTGTTTAGGCACGAAATAATACATCATACCCAAGAAACCAGCTGTTAATAGGAAACCTACAGCGTTATGACCGTACCACCACTGAACCATAGCATCTACTGCACCGGCGTAGATTGAGTATGACTTAGTCAGTGATACTGGTACTGCCATGCTGTTAACAATATGAAGTACTGCAACAGTAATGATAAAGCCAGCATAGAACCAGTTAGCAACATAGATATGAGACACTTTACGTTTAGCAATGGTGCCCATAAATACAACTGCATAGGTAACCCAGACAATAGCGATTAGAATATCGATTGGCCACTCAAGCTCAGCATATTCTTTTGAACTTGTTATACCTAGAGGTAGAGTGATAACCGCAAGTACGATAACTAACTGCCAGCCCCAAAATGTAAAGGCGGCTAATTTGTCGGAAAGAAGGCGCGTTTGACAAGTACGTTGAACAACATAATAAGATGTTGCAAAAAGTGCACTGGTACCAAATGCGAAAATAACTGCGTTCGTGTGTAACGGACGTAGTCGAGAGTATGTTAACCATGGTGTATCAAAGTTAAGTGCTGGCCAAGCTAATTGGGCAGCAATCAGAACCCCAATACTCATGCCAACGATGCCCCAAATCACTGTCATAATAGCGAATTGGCGTACAACCTTATAGTTGTACTCAGTTTGTGATGCTACTGTTTGGCTCATTTTCTGGCTTCCGCTGCAATAAATGCGTTTAGAAATGAATTACCCACTTTATAAAGTGGGGCCTACTATTATTCTCAAGTATGTTATCAAAAAACCCTCAATGCCTTGACTGCTTCAGAAAACAAACTCGAGAAACCCTTATTTTTGCGGGGAAATGATAAAATTTTTGGCCTAAAAAAGATAGGTCAATTGCATAAAATTATGACATCAATCAATTTTTCACATGCAGTTGGCTATTTTTTGACACACTTTTGTACATTTGTGTAAGAATTTTGTTCAGTGGTTGTATTTTAACAGTACGCTGATTAGTATCGGCCTTTAATTTATCTAAGGAATACTATGCCAATTAAGCTTTTAGTTGTGTTTTTAAGCGCATTGCATATGTTAATGGCGTGTGGCCCACAACCGCTAAGTATAGAAGCGCAAACCCAAGATGCAAGTTGTCGGCCAAATCAGTTATGCGAGTATGATAATCAGGTGAAAATTTGGTTGAGTGAGCAACAAATAACACCAGAGACGCCTTTTGAAATACATTTATCGTTACCAAGCACATTGTTAGTTCACAGTGCTAAGCTTGAAGGTATCACTATGTATATGGGATATATTCCAGTGTTGTTTGAGCCGCGTAATGATATTTTAGTCGCGCAAGGTATGGTTGGCATTTGTTCCGAGCGTAATATGACCTGGAAGTTGACACTCGAAGTTAAAAATCCACAGGGCCAATTTAAGCAGATATTTTATTACTTTGATGCGATTTATTGATATCAGTTTAATTCATATTAAATCGGATTGTTGGTTAAGAAGTTTGCTACCCGAAGCTTAGAGTATAGAGTTACGAACGTTCGTTATCAATTATTCTACCCATCCATACACGCAATTTTTGGTACCTTCTTTAGCTAAGTATTAGCTGACTTCATGCATTAATAATGCACTGGACCCATTTTTTTAATTGAACCTTTAACCCATCAAAACACTTCAAAGCAATATTTACTGAAATAATACGCTAAACATTAAGTTGAGTATCTATTTGTAAATCAGAGTTTTCAGTTTAAGTCTCGCCTCGTTTTTATATTTTCAGTTAAATTTATAGAGTGCGCATAAAACCACCTTATTTTGACATTAAGCTGCAATGAACAAAGCTAAAAACCACTACATTGCTATCAAAAAAGTTGCATAGAGCTTAAATACGCAAAATTATTGCATAACTATGGTTAGCAGTTGTTGGTCAGTTTTGCAGTTTTAATAAAATGATGTGATTAACTTGTGAAATTTTCTGATTTAGGTATTTTTTATACGTTAATTACATATAATTACAAAATCCATTAGTTTGATTTCATACATGTTTAAAATGTTTTTGTTTGTCCTTAAGTTTATGAACTTAAAGTGTATTAACTAGTTAACAATGAAACATTCATTAACTAACGTACCTGTTGCAGGTTTATCAATAATCACAAAGATAATTATTGACCACTCATTCAGATTTCATTCAGTTAAATCCGCCTAAGTTGCCATCGCTGACTCGATATTCTCAAATAAAACGAGCGCTACCTGAGCAAGGTATTTCTCCAACAAGTAGGGTTTCACATGAAAAAATCTATGATTGGCTTAGCTGTTGTCACAGCTATTCCTATGTTTTCAACAATGCAAGTAGCAGCAGCTGAAAATGCGGCGCAAACTATCGAAAAAATTCAAGTAACGGGTTCTCGCATTAAGCGTTCAGATATGGAAACCGCTAGCCCAGTTACATTAATTGGCGCCGATGATATTAAAGCAATGGGTGCAACAAGCATCGATAGCGTATTACAAAAGATGACCGCTACAGGCGGCGCAATGACAAACCCTGGTGTTAATAATGGATCTGGCGGTAACGCATCGATTAACCTTCGCGGTTTAGGTTCTCAACGTACTTTAGTGCTTGTTAACGGTCGTCGTATGATCAACTCAGGGACTGGTGCAGCGTCTACCGTTGATTTAAACACTATTCCAGTATCAATGATCAAGCAAATTGAAGTACTTAAAGATGGTGCTTCTGCTGTTTATGGTACTGATGCTGTGGCAGGTGTTGTAAACATCATCCTTAAAAATGACTTTGAAGGTTTAGATTTAAATGTAAACACTGCAATGACTTCAAAGCATGATGCAACTGAAAATTCAATTGATTTTACAGTTGGTACTTCTTTTGATAAAGGTAACATTGTTTTTGGTGCTCAGTACACTAATCGTGGCCAAGCAAGCCAAAGTGATCGTGACTTCTCAAGCTGCCCACTACTAGAAGGCGCAAATGGCCTATATTGTGGTGGTTCTTCATTCAGCGAAGGTGGACACATTCAAAGTAATGTGACGGCTGATATCTTAAATAAAGATGGTGAATTAGAGAAAACAGGTGTTGCTAACGACAGTGGTTTAAGTGGACTAGGCGGTACTTTACATCGCTACACAACAGCAGCTGATGCATACAACTACTCAAAAAGTAGCTATTTATATACACCAATGAATCGTTTAAATATTACGGGTCTTGGTACATATGAACTTACCGACGATACAAGTTTCTTCAGTGAATTCACTTATACTAAACGTTGGTCAGAGCAGCAGTTAGCTCCACAACCAATTAACTTTGCATTTAACTACGATCCAAGCACTATGGGTAATAGCTTATTAGGCCAAACGTATGATAAACGTCAAGTTGTTAATAATGCGTTTGTAGAAGATGCAAATGGTGATTATGTTACAACGCCAACCAACTACGCTGCAGGTGACCCAATTAGCTACCGTCGTCGTATGAGCGAAAGTGGTACTCGTAACTACACCCAAACTGTAGATACTGTGCGCATAGTTGTTGGTGCTGAAGGTGTAATTAATGATTACTCTTGGGATCTTTCTGCAAATTTTGGTCGTAACGATTCAGTAAGTAAAACCAGCAATCTTCACAATGTTTCGGCGTTAAAAGCGGCCGTAGATGCTGGCACATTTAATCCTTTAAATGAAGCTGATTGGGCTCAAGCAAATGTAAATCCTTATATTTACAAAGAACAAGAATCAGGTGGCAGCCAGTTATTTATCGTTGCTGGTTCACTGTCTGGTGAGATGTTTGAACTACCTGCAGGTTATGCTGCATTTGCTGCTGGCGTAGAGCATCGTCAAGAAAAAGCATGGCAAGATCCTGACTCAATTGCTGCACAAGGTCTAGGTAATGATCCTCGTATCGATCCAACAAGTGGCGGCTTTGATGTTGATGAAGCTTATGTCGAATTTGCAATTCCATTATTAGCAGATGCACCTTTAGCGCAAAGTGTTGAATTAAGTGCGGCAATTCGTGCTTTTGATTACAGCACCTTTGGTTCAGATAATACTTGGAAGTTAGGTTTAACTTGGAGAGCAACAGACGAGCTAATGATGCGTGCTGTGCGTTCAACAGCTTTCCGTGCACCTACTGTTGATGAATTGTATTCTGGTAAAGCAATATCTTATGATGGTGTAACTTACCCTGGCGCAGACGATCAAGCTGAAGTTACTGTTGGTGGTAATACAGCTTTAACTCCAGAAGAAGCTGATACATTAACATTCGGTATTGTGTATGAGCCTGAGTGGATTAGCGGCTTTTCAATGACAGTAGATTACTACGATATTGAAATTGAAAATGCGATCAGTACTTACACTAGTCAATTCGTTGTTGATCAATGTATTAATCCTAGCGGCACAGGTACTACACTGTGTGAAAATACCGGTGCATTTATACGTCCAGATGGTCGTATAGTATTTAATAACCAGTTACGTAATATCGGTTCTGAAAAAACATCAGGTATTGATTTAAACTTAGCGTATTCATTTGATGCATTAGGTGTAGCTTGGAAAGCAGGCTTAGATACAACATATTTAGACGAGTATGTAGTAGACACTGGTGCTGTGATTGATTACCAAGGCTACGTTACAAATGGTAGCGGTGGTTTTGCAGATCTTAAGTCAAACTTCCACCTTACAGCAAGCAGTGATAGCTGGGATGCAACGTATGAAGCCCGTTATATTGCCGGAATGGATAGCTTTACATGTCGTAATGAACCGGGTAAATGTATTGCACCAACGACTCCATCTATTGTATACCACGATATAAGTGGCTCATATATGATAAATGATATCGTGAGTGTTTCAGCTGGTGTAAATAACTTATTTGATAAACAACCACCTTATTACTCAGGTAACTACGATTCAAATACTGATCCGTTCACATATGATGTATTAGGTCGTCGTTTCTTTGCTGGTGTGAATGTTAAACTTTAATCAGTAAGTAACTTTGATTTTATCTAAGGCCTAGTTTTTACTAGGCCTTTTTTTATTGAACAAATGAAAGTGTGGCAGTAAACTAGAGGCATCTTTTTACTTATTAGGAGAGCTGATTGCTAAAACAGGATGAAAACTTATCCTTTATAATTGAACCTGAATTGAGCCCGCGCTCTGAACAGCGCATTGATATGTATTTTTCTATTCCGAATGAAATGGGCATCAATCCGCAAACGTTAACAGAAGAATCGTATTTTAATAACCACTTCAAATCGTATTTAGCGTATAACGCCAATAATATCCATTTACCTTTAGTGCGCAGTCGCTTTGTTAGTAAAAATAAAGGTGAACAACAAGACTATCGGCAAAACCTCAATTTGTATTGTTATCAAGTCCGCCTAGCGATTGATACCGATATCAAAGATACCTTGAAGATTGAAGAAGTTGATGAGTTTTATCAGCGCGCTATTGAATTATGTGAACAAAGTCAAAGCTTACTTAAAAAACTAAGGCGTTACACACCAGATGATGAAAAACTGATCTCGTTTTATACCAATGCAGATAACTATCTGAGTTGGCATATTGAGCAGTCGTTTTTAAAATTACTTGACGAAGGGCCTCGTAGCAGTGATTTCGCGAAAGAGCGTAATGATCTGATGAATTTTTGTAAAGCCGAGCAAGATTATCGACATGAGCTGCAATATAACTCGGAATCAACCCTTCAGGATGCAAACCGGATCACCAATAAGATGCGTCTTTTACAGCGTTTGATTGAGCATGGTGTGGTGTTAAATCGTAATACTCGTTACCTTAATAGTTATTTAAAACGATTGGTTAAAGGAACCGTTACAGCGATTATAATGGCGCTTGTTATGGTTGTGGTTCTGAATGCGCGGATCTCATTTACCGAAGTGACTGCGACATTAGTGATCATTTTGGGCGCTATTTACGGGATGCGAGAAATTTTTAAAGAAGACATAACACGAGTTATTTGGCGAGCCATTGTGAAAGGGCGGCCAAAATGGCGGTTTCAATTTCGAAATAGTGTAACCAAAGATAAAATAGCTACACAATACATCTGGCTTGAATATACACGCTTTAAACATATTCCAGAGGATGTACGAAAAATATTTTCAAAACGACGTCAACAAAATAAACAAGCAGCGCAATGGCTGCACTTTGCCAGTGAAATTCGGGTTAATGCAAAAGAGTTTTTACCTGGTTATGATAGCTTGCAACAGACCTTGCAGTTTAGTTTAGCGGCGTTTGCGCGGAACTTAAAAAAAGGCGAAGGTAAACTGTATCATCTTGATAGTAATAAAATATCAAAACAAAGTGTGGAGCGCCGCTATCAACTAAATGTAGTGCTTTCATATCAAAATGACGAAGAGATAAAGTATCAGCGTTATAAAATCACTTTAAATAGAAGTAAAATTGTTAGTATTGAGCTTATTTATAGCGAAATGGAATAAAAGTTGTCGTCGATTTTCTTATCTATCAGGTATTATCTCCCTCATTTTACACAGCTTGAGGGGAAGTGATATGCGCTTTCTGATTTCCAGGATGGCCGCAACCAGTCAATGTCCACCACGTAAACCAATGAGTAAAATTATGTGGTCTTTACTTGGGTCATTTTTGGGCATTTATTTGGTTGCTATAATTGGTAAAAGTTTACAGTTTGATCCGTTAACTAATTTATTTTTAATTGGTTCTTTAGGTGCAACTGCAGTGCTTGTTTACGGTGCGCCATTAGCGGAGTTTTCTCAGCCGCGCAATCTTATTGGCGGTCATGCTCTCAGCGCGTTGGTAGGTGTGACTGTGGCAAAACTGCTAACTGCTGATTTAATGTTGGCAAGTGCTTTGGCTGTATCATTATCAGTTGCAGTTATGCACTTAACACGTACTTTGCATCCTCCCGGTGGCGCTACTGCATTGATTGCGGTTATTGGTGGTAATGGTATACAACAGCTTGGTTATTACTATGTGCTTAGCCCTGTGTTGTTTGGTACGACAATTATGCTGTTAGTTGGGTTGCTAGTTAATAATTTATCACGCAATCCTAAACGTCATTATCCTGTTTATTGGTGGTAATAATATTAAGTCAGTAGGTAGTAAGTTTGTTACTACCTACTGCAATGGTTTATTTTTCTAAACCAGTTTTACTGTACAAAGATACTTTGTTTGACACTAAGGTTATTTCAATGTTTTTACTGTCATCGCCCCATGTACAATTTGTGTGTAGGGTTTTTTCAACACAATTATCAGCACTGCCTAAAATAGCTTCTACTGCAGTTTTATCCATGCCAATTTCGATTTTTTCGTAGTTCTCTAAGCTTACTTTTGAGCAAGCTGCTAGGCTTAATGCTGCAGCAATAATTAAAAGCTTTTTCATTCGGTCATCTTCCTTTATTTAGTGTTTGAATTTTCTAATTTGTACAATCATGCCCATTTTAGGATGGTCAAAATAATGAATGTCGCCACTTATAACACGTTTGAATTGTGCGAACCGAGCGTGTTGGATTTCACCGTTGGCTTGTCTTTCATTCACATCAAAACTGGCGTTAATAAATAAATAATGGCGCAAGTAAATATTAAAGCTACCGTCTAGCTCCCATTGATCCGCAGCTTGTTCAACTACTGGGGCTATGCTCTGATTGGTGTTGACTAAACTAATAAAGTCATTATTTGTATACTGTGGCGTTTGTGCAATCACAGGTGCGCGTAATAATTTACCGCCAAACAGTTTAATGCTTTCAGAGCGAGATTGGCTCGCACCTTCAAAACGCCATCCGGTATGAAGTATAGGCTTGAGTCCTTTTCGCGCCAGCTCTTGCTGTTGTGATATAAATTGTAGCTGTTCGGGAGCAAGTAAGTAGGTTTGCTCCATATCGTCTTTAACAGGCGCTATTGGGCTAAGTGGCAGTGCTGAGTAACTGTGTAGGAAGTCAATACTGCCATCACATAAATTAGAGCGATTGGCACCAATCACAGAATCGGTTAATGACTGTGAATTAAAGCGAGTGTCGCCGTTGATACACTCCTGTTTAGCTTGCGCAGTATAAAGTGGTGTCAGTAAATCAACGCTACGCTTAGCCTTAATTGGCTCTTTGTCTAAGCTAAAATCCTCTTGCAAATAAGGGGCAGGGCGCTGTTTGAATATCAGTACTTCTACTTCAAACCAACGTTCTGCAAATGCTGTGCTACTAAATACACAACACAATAGGATAAGAGATTTTTTAAGCAACATTAATGGCTAACCTTTTTTTCGAAATCTGCAATCATTGCAGTGACCATTTTTAAGCGTTCGCGGGCATTCGCCTCATCGATCGCAAAGCGCAACTTATTTGCACCATCCATTTTATACACCTTAGGTGCACTTTGTATCAAACCTATAATGAAGCTAGGGTTAACCTTAGTATGTTGACTAAACTCAAAATAGCCACCTTTTGGATTTGCTTCAATTTTTTTAATGCCTAATTCGCTGGCTTTGAGTTTCAGTTGTTGCAAACTAAATAGGTTTTTAGTTGCATCAGGCAGCAGGCCGAAGCGATCAATCAGCTCAACTTGTAATTCGTCCATATCATCTAGGTTAGCGCAGCTGGCAACCCGTTTGTAAATACCTAGTCGCGCATTCACATCGTGAATATAATCTTCAGGCAGTAAAGCGGCTAATTTTAAGTCCACTTCACTTTGTTGTTGTAGCAAGTTATCAAGGGTAGGCTCTTTGCCTTCACGAAGAGATTTCACAGCTTGCTCAAGCATTTCCATATATAAGCTAAAGCCGATGGTCTGCATTTGTCCTGATTGATCATCACCAAGCAACTCACCAGCACCACGGATCTCTAAATCGTGGGTTGCGAGTGCAAAACCGGCACCTAAATCTTCCAGTGACTCGATGGCTTCAAGGCGTTTTACAGCATCTTTCGACAGCCCTTTAGGATTACCCGTTAATAAGTAAGCATAAGCTTGATGATGGCTGCGACCAACTCGACCCCGTAACTGATGTAACTGCGCCAAGCCTAGTTTATCGGCTCTATCCATAATAATTGTGTTTGCTGTGGGGATATCAATTCCCGTTTCAATGATGGTAGTACATACGAGTACGTTGTATTTCTGGTGGTAAAATTCGCTCATCAGTTGTTCTAAATCACGTTCGCGCATTTGGCCATGGGCAGAAGCGACGCTTGCTTCAGGTACCCACTCACTAATTTCTTCTGCCACGCGGTCAATAGTTTCAACGTTATTATGTAAAAAGTATACTTGGCCACCACGCTTTATTTCCCGCAATACCGCCTCTCTGATCAAATCTGCATCGCGTTGACGAACAAATGTTTTAACCGCTAAGCGTTTTGCAGGAGGGGTAGCGATGATTGAAAGATCACGCATACCACTCATGGCCATATTTAATGTACGTGGGATAGGTGTTGCAGTGAGTGTTAAAATGTCAACATCGGCACGCAGTGATTTTATCTTCTCTTTTTGACGTACCCCAAACCGGTGTTCTTCATCGACAATGAGCAAGCCAAGATCTTTAAATATAATATCGGCTTGGATCAATTTGTGAGTACCAATGACGATGTCCAAGGTACCTTTAGCCATTTTTTCTAGGGTGTCTTTTTGTTCTTTAGGTGAATTAAAGCGAGACAGCACACCGACTTCAATGGGTAAGTCGGCAAATCGATCTTTAAAGTTTTCAAAGTGTTGTTGTGCAAGCAAGGTAGTTGGTACTAAAACGGCTACTTGTTTATTGTCGTTTACAGCAACAAAGGCGGCGCGCATCGCAACTTCAGTTTTGCCAAAACCTACATCACCACAGACTAACCTATCCATTGCTTGTTTACTTTGCATATCACCTAGCACAGCTTCGATAGCGTTACGCTGATCGTCAGTTTCCTCAAATGGAAACCCATCGCTAAAGACGCGATAAGCAGCACCATCAAGTTTAAAGGCATTCCCCGGTTTTGCTTGGCGCTGGGCGTAAATATCGAGTAATTCAGCGGCCACATCACGTACCTTTTCCGCCGCGCGTTTTTTCGCTTTTTCCCAAGCATCAGATCCCAGTTTATGCAGCGGTGCACTGGCTTCTTCGCCACCAGAATAACGACTGAGCATATGCAGGGCTGACACTGGCACATACAACTTTGCTTCATTGGCATAGGTAATGGTTACAAACTCAGTGATCAGTCCCGCCGCATCAATCGTTTGCAGACCTTGGTAGCGGCCTACACCATGATCCAAGTGTACAATCGGTTGGCCAACTTTAAGTTCAGCTAAGTTACGGATGAGCGCATCTTGGCTAGCTTCGTATTTATGTTTACGACGGCGACGCTGCGATACTTTAATGCCAAGTAATTCTTGTTCAGTAACAATGGATAATGCGGGCTTTGTACCAAGTACCACACTTTGTTCTAGTGGGCTGACAATTAAGCCAACATCGCTACTACTATTTACAAATTCATCGAATGATGAAAACTCTTTAAACTTTAAGCCACTGGGTTTAAGTATAGCGAGCAGAGATTCACGGCGACCATCGGATTCTACTGACAGTAAGATACGGCCTTTTTGTTTCTTTTGCGCTGCTACATAATTTATAAATGCTTGATAGGGTTCATGTAGTTTATGATCAATGCGTATTGCGGGTAACTCGCTGGTGACTAGATTTTTATTGCCTGCTTTTGTCGCGAGTTTTGCTTGCGATAACCGAATGCGAGCAAAGTTGCCTAAATTTTCAAACAGTTCATTAATGGGTTGATAAAGTGCAACTGGCTCAAGTAACGGGCGCAGTGGATCGACTCGACGGTTTTCATAACGCACATTAATATCATGCCAAAAATGCTCCGCAGCATCTTCTAAATCTCCCAGTTGCATCACTGTTGCAGTATCTGGCAGGTAATCAAAGATAGTGGCTAATTGCTCAAAAAACAGCGGCATATAATATTCGATACCAGCAGGCCAATTGCCTTTGGTCACTTGCATATACACGGAATCTTGCGATGAGCTGGCACCAAATTTTTCACGGTAGTTTATTCTAAATCGTTCAACATCGGCTTCGTTGGTAGGGAACTCATGAGCAGGTAGTAATTCAATTTTATCGACTTTTTCATCCGAGCGTTGGCTTTCAACATCAAATAAACGAATGGTATCAAGTTCGTCATCAAGAAAATCGAGTCTAAATGGATGCGGACTGCCCATTGGGTATAAATCAACAATCGAGCCACGAATGGCGTATTCACCATGCTCCATGACTTGTTGCACATGTAAATAGCCTGCTTGCTCTAAGTTACTGCGAAGTTTGTGGGTATCGAGAATATCACCGACTTTAAAATTAATGGTTGAACCATAAATAAACGAAGCAGGGGCGGTACGTAGCATCAAGGTAGACACAGGCACAATTAATACACTTTGTTGTTCTTTTTTTAAAGTATTTAAGGTGGCTAAGCGCGATGAAATTATATCTTGATGGGGTGAGAAATGATCGTAAGGCAACGTTTCCCAATCAGGGAATATCATTACTGGATGCTCGGGGAGCAAGCACTCCAACTCTGTTTCAAGGCGCAATGCACTGGGTGTATCAGGGGTAACAATAAGCACTAAGCCAGCTTGTTGTTTAACTCCTTGTGCAATGGCAATACTTAAACCACTGCCAGTGAGTTGCCCCCATTGAATTTTATCTTTTTGAGATTTTACCCAAGGCAAGGCTGCCCATTGCGCAAACGCCATTTACTACTCCTTTAATGCGCCTCAACTGAGGCGCTAATTTATTCTTAATCGCGATATATTTTGGTTAAATCGTGGTAATGATCTATACGACGGTCGCGTAGGTACGGCCAAATGCGTCTTACATTTTCAGAACGCTTTTGATCAAGTTCAACAAGTAACAGTTGCTCATCAGTGTTGTTGGCTTCTGCTAGCAGTTCACCTTGAGGACCCGCTATAAACGAGTTACCCCAAAATTGAATACCATCACTTTGACCACTTGGATCACTTTCATGACCGACACGATTACAACTAATCACGGGTACGCCATTGGCAACCGCATGTGCGCGTTGCGATATTACCCACGCATCTTTTTGACGTGTTTTCTCGCCTTCGTCATCACGTGGATCCCAGCCAATTGCGGTTGGGTAAATTAATAGTTCAGCACCGGCCATTGCCATTAAACGCGCAGCCTCTGGAAACCATTGATCCCAACACACTAAGACACCAAGTTTGCCGACAGAAGTTTGAATTGGTTCGAAACCTAAATCACCCGGAGTGAAATAAAACTTTTCGTAAAAGCCTGGATCGTCAGGGATATGCATTTTACGGTATTTACCCGCAATTGTGCCGTCTTTTTCAAGCACTACCGCAGTATTGTGATAAAGCCCTGTGGCACGTTTTTCAAATAAAGAGGCAACAATAACAATGCTTAATTCTTTTGCAAGCTCAGCTAAAGTGTCGCTACTTGGGCCAGGAATAGTCTCTGCCAAATCAAATACATCAACATCTTCGGTTTGACAAAAGTACAGACTGCGATGTAATTCTTGTAACACCACCAGTTGTGCGCCTTGGCTTGCGGCATCGCGAATACCGGCAATTGATTTTGCCATGTTTTGTGCGGCATTATCACTGTTACTTTGCTGCACTAAGGCAACGGTTAAATTTGCAGGGCTGCTCATAATGATGCTCCAGCTAAAAATCCACGGGGTAATTGCATAGTAATGCAGTGTAAACTACCAAATTGATGAATAATTGGTAAGCAGTTTACGCCTATTATTTGATGCTCAGGGTAGGCCGTTTGAATTTGTGCTAAGGCTAATTCGTCATTGGCATCAGCATAAATAGGCACAAGTACAGCTCCATTAATGATTAAATAATTTGCGTAGGTGGCAGGTAACCTGTCGCCATCATCATTAAATACGGCTTTTGGCCATGGTAAATCAATTAAGGTATAAGGTTTACCTGTTGTTGTTTTAAAACCTTGTAACTGCTTTTCCATGGCATCAAGAGCGCTGAAGTGTTGGTCATTTTTATCATCACACTTTACATACACTAAGGTATCATTAGGCGCAAAACGCACTAAAGTGTCGATATGACTGTCGGTATCGTCACCGGCTAAATAGCCATGATCAACCCATAAAAAGTCGGTGGCGCCAAGTTGTTCACGCAAGCACTGTTCAATGTCTTGTTGGGTTAGATTTGGATTACGATTTGGATTAAGCAAACATTCACTGGTGGTCAATAGTACACCGTGTTGATCAATCTCTACACCGCCACCTTCAAGAACTAAATCAAGCGCTTGGTATTGATTGCGCGTATCGGCAAGTTGTTTAACTAGTACCGCATTAATTTTATTATCTAATTCACTGGTAAATTTATTACCCCAGCCATTAAAGGTAAAATCAACAATTTTTAGTTGGCTATTATCAGCAACTGCGGCGCAGGTTAATGGGCCATGATCACGTGCCCACGTATCGTTACAGGGAGTAACAACAAAATGCACGCGGCTCAAATCAACAGCGTTGCTATGCAATAACTGGCTAATGTGTGTTTTTAAGGCTTCATCATGAGCGATGATCACTAATTGCTCTGCATTACAAATATGCTGACATAATTGCACGTATACAGGCTCTACAGCGGTTAAATTGTCGCACCAATCAGTGGCTTGGTGTGGCCAAGTGAGCATAACGGCGTCTTGCTCAGCCCATTCGGGTAAAAGTCTAAAGTTCATGAATTTAATAAACAAACAAAGGTGCTATTAGTTTAGCATTTCAACTATAGCCAAGCCACTTCAAAATGAGGGTTGCTAGTATCTATATTATTCTGGTTTTGTTGGCTCTGTTGTGTCTTGGTTATCAAAGTTGTCGCTTTCATGTTGCAGCAGCTGACGCTTTTTCAGTTGTCTGGTTTGTGCATGTAAACTAGCACGTACCACAAGTTCTTGATCAGTATCGCGGATGGCTTTAAAAAGTAGGGTGTATTGGTAGTGTTCATCGTCAATCTTATTAACCGCAACTACCTCGGTATAACAATAAATAGCAGAGGCTTCATGCTGTAAAAATAATTTAGTGCGAAATACTTGGCCAATAGAGTAGACTTTTGTATCGGTTAGTTTGACACCGCCACCGCCGTAGCTATCACAATAAATGGCGTTATCTTCGGGCTGCTCTGAGGCTAATATATGGCTCATGATCAAGTCGATTTTACGCGATTGTGCTTGTAAAAATACGGCAAGCTCTTGTGCCAAATCACCAAGGCTACGCAATGGTCTTAACGAGCTTTGCTCTAATTCACTAACCTCATTGGCCAATTTAAATAACGGTGGGATATCTGCTTCTAGTTGCGCTAAGGTAGTAGGCACTTTGCTATCGTCAACAGCAAATAAATTTACTCGATTACTTTCATCAATCTGAAAGTACTGCTCAAACTCGGTTAATTTTTCACTATTCATCATAAGGCTCCTCGACGCAATAGTTTAATAGTAGCGCCGACAGTATAAAATTGCTAGTTATCAAATTACCATAAAAAAGGGCAAACCACTGTTTGCCCTTATATTTTTGTAGCTGAGCTTAAATCATAAATTACCCTCTTGGGTGTCGACATGTTCACGCTTGTGGTGGCTTGCAATTTCATCGGATAAATCTGCTCGCGAGCGTTTTTCAGTAAGTTTGCGCTCAGTTAACCAATAAAAGAACAGTGGTACAAAGAACACGGCAAGGAAGGTTGCTGCCATCATGCCGCCCATAACGCCAGTACCAACGCTATGACGTGCACCTGCACCGGCGCCTGAGCTCAATACTAATGGCACTACACCTAAAATAAAGGCCATCGAAGTCATGATGATGGGTCTAAATCGAAGGCGGGCAGCTTCAAGTGCTGCAGCGCTTGCGCTCCAACCTTGTTGATGTTTCATCAATGCATATTCAACAATCAAAATGGCATTTTTACTGGCTAAACCAAGTAAGGTCACTAAGCCGATTTGGAAGTACACATCGTTAGTCATGCCTACTAACCAGATTGATACCAATGCGCCAAAGGTTCCAAATGGCAATGCTAGCATCACCGATAGTGGCAATGACCAACGCTCATATAGTGCTGCAAGGATTAAGAAAACCATGATCACCGCAAGGCCTAAAGCAATTCCTGTGGTACCTGAGCTGCGTTTTTCTTGATACGCAGAGCCGGTCCAGTCGTAGGTCATATCCGGTGGTAATACTGCTTTTGCAATACGTTCAACTTCAGCAATTGCTTGGCCAGAGCTGTAACCGGGTGCAGCATTACCGAGCAGTTTTACCGCAGGCAAGTTATTATAACGATTTAGATTTTCTGGTCCGCGGCTATATTCAATATTAGTAAACGCAGACATAGGGACCATAGTACCTTGACTGTTTTTTACATAAATTCGTCCAATGTCATCAGGCTTCATTCTAAATTCAGCTTCTGCTGACATGAGTACTTGCCAAGCTCGGCCAAACTTATTGAAGTCGTTCACATAATAAGTACCCAGTGTGCCGGCAAGGGCTGTAAAGGCATCGTCAATTTCAATGCCCATTGCGCGGGCTTGTTCACGATCTACATCAACTTTAAGTTGCGGTGCATTTGGTCGCCACAACGTTTGTAGGCCACTTAAAATAGGGCTTTTTTGTGCTTCAGCCATCATTAAACCCATGGCTTGTTGCAGTTTTTCTGGGCCACCTGCGCCTTTGTTTTGAATATAAAATTCAAATCCGCCAGTGCTCCCTAAACCAAAAATAGCAGGGGGGTTAAACGCTAAAACAAGTGCTTCGTTGATATGCGCAGTTTTCATAAACAGCTCATTAACCAAACTTTTAGTATCAACCTCTCGTTCATCCCAATGTTTTTGGGTGACGAATAAGGTGGCTGCACTGTTTTTATAACCGCCGCCAATAAAATCAAAGCCTGTAAATGCCACCACATTTTCATTGGCAGGATTAGATTGTACGGCGCTAATAACTTCAGCTACTACTTTTTCTGTACGCTCAAGGGATGAGCCGTCAGGTAAGAAAATAGCTGAAATATAGTAGCCTTGGTCTTCATCAGGCACTAATGAACCTGGAGTGCTTTTCCAAAGGCCAATGGTAATTGACACCATACCAATCATCAGCAATAAACCTAATGCTCCTCGGCGCACCATAAAACCAACAGCACCCACATACTTACTGGTTATTTTAGTAAATACACGGTTGAACCATAAAAAGAAGCTTGCGGTCTGTTTATGCTCTTGTTTTAAAATAAGCACACATAAAGCAGGGGTCATTGTTAGTGCAACTATGCCAGATAAGCTCACAGCAATTGAAATGGTGATCGCAAACTGACGGAATAGTTCGCCAGTTAAGCCACCTAGAAATGCAATTGGCACAAACACTGAGCAAAGTACTAGAACAATAGCAACAACAGGTCCTGATACTTCTTTCATCGCTTTTATTGCGGCTTCATGGGCGCTCACATGCTCTTCGTGCATGATACGCTCTACGTTTTCAAGTACCACTATGGCGTCATCCACTACGATACCAATAGACAGTACCATACCAAATAAAGTCAATGAGTTAATAGAATAACCAAGCATATACATGCCAGCAAACGTACCAAGTAATGACACCGGTACGGCAAGAGTTGGGATCAGTGTGGCGCGCCAATTTTGTAAAAATAAGAACACCACTAAGAAAACCAGTACCATTGCTTCAAGTAGTGTTTTCACTACTTCGCGGATCGAGACTTCAACAAAACGGGTGGTATCGTACGAATTTAAGTGAGCAAGTCCAGTGGGAAATTGCTGAGTTAACTCTGCTAATACGCCATTAACTTCTGCTGCTACATCAAGTGCATTGGCACCAGGTTGTAGGAAAATACCTAATAGTACAGCTTCTTTGCCGTTGATAGTGCCTCTGAAGTTATAATCTTTTGCACCAAGTTCAACACGGGCAATGTCTTTTAAACGTAAGCTACTGCCATCAAGGTTTGAACGAATAATGATTTCTTCAAATTGTTCAGGCTCTGATAAACGCCCTTGAGCGGTAACACTGTAAACCAGCTCTTGCGCTGATTGTGAAGTGGGGGTTGCACCAATCGAACCGGCTGCATATTGAGAGTTTTGGCTGCGAACTGCCCCTGCGACTTCTTCAACAGTAACACCGAGCTGACTCATTACATCAGGGCGCAGCCAAATACGCATGGCGTAATCTTTCGCACCAAAAATTTGTACACTCGTTGTACCAGGAACACGTTTAATACGGTCTAAAATATTCAGGGTGACATAGTTTGAAGTCCATAGACTATCACGAGTGCCGTCCGGTGAATAAAACGCATGAACTTGCAAAAAACTCGATGAACCTTTTTGCACCACCACGCCTTGGCGCCGTGTTTCTTCAGGTAAACGAGCTTCAACTTGCTTTACACGGTTATTGACGTTAACTGCTGCTTGGTCAATATCGGTGCCAATTTCAAACGTTATTTCAATGGTTGTTGCACCAGAGCTGGTCGAGGTTGAAGACATATACATCATACCTTCAACACCGGTAATCGCATTTTCAATCGGCGCGGCTACGGTTTGTTCGAGTACTTCAGCCGACGCACCCGGATAGGCTGCTGTCACTTGCACAACGGGTGGGGCAATTTCAGGGTATTGGGCGATCGGCAAGCTGCGCATGGCAGCCAGGCCCGCCAGCACAATAACAATTGAGATCACAAACGCAAAAATAGGTCTGTCGATAAAATAACGAGAAAACATAAAACTCCCTGCGCCTATTCTGCGCTTACGTTGTTTGTTGCATTGTTAACGGCCACTGGCATGCCTGGAAAGAAAATCTTTGCCATACCATCGATGATCACTTCATCGCCTTGCTGTATGCCTGATTTAATCAACCAAAAGTTTTTATCACCTTGATTATCTGGCTTTTGGATCCACTCACCTACTTCAACGGGAGCTGGGCGCGCAATCGTGCCGCCTTGTTCATTTTTAGCGACTACATAAACAAATTTACCAGTGCCATTATCAAGTACCGCACGTTGCGGTATTACAAATGCATTTTTGCGTACCGCACCACTTAACATCACTCGCACAAATTGACCTGGGCGAAGTTCAAAATCAGTGTTGGGGATAATTGCTTGTAGTTCGCTGGTGCCGGTATTTGGATTAATACGTACATCGGAGAAGTTAACTTTGCCACTTTTATTGGAGAGTGAACCGTCTTGCAATTTAATGCTCGTGTGCCACTGACCTTTTTCTGGCAGCGATAATGAGCCATTTGCAACATCTTGACGCATTTGTAATTGTTCACGCTCAGAAATACCAAATCGTAAACGAATAGGATCAAACTGGGTAATTTGCGTTAATAATAGATCGGGACCTGATACAAAAGTACCTACCGACACAAATTCACGGCCCACCACTCCAGCGACAGGTGCTTTTACTTGCGCATATTCTAAATTCAGTTGGGCTTCTTTTAATGCAACTTTCGCGGCCTCTAACGTCGTGTTAGCAATATCTTGGGTGGAGCTGGCGTTATCATAATCCCGTTGTGAGACTGATTTCTCAGCACGTAGTTTGGCTAATCGTTTCACTTCACGTTCGGCTTGCACTAAAGATGCTTTTGCACCATTAAGAGCTGCTTGCGCTCTTTCAACCGCCAATTGATAGGGGGCTAAATCCACAGTGAAAAGTGACTGACCTTGCTTAACTGTCTGGCCTTCATCAAAGTTACGAGATTCTAGGATCCCCGTTACTCTGGCACGTACTTGAACTTCTTTAGAACCTGATAAGGTTGCCGGTAGTTCAATAGTGAATGGGGCATCTTCATAGGTTGCTATGGTTGTTGCCACAGCTGCTGGATGCATTGCTGCTTGTTCGGCTTTAGGTGCTTCACTACAACCTTGTAGAAACAACGAAGCCGAGGTAAATAAGAATAAAGATAATTTTGATGGTGCGAAAGACAGACGCATGGTTACTCCACAGTTCCAATTGTTAAGTATAAATAATATGTAACATTTTATAAGCTAATAGCATGACATTCTGTTGATTTTATCATCAGCTTGACTTACGTGGTGCTTAATCCATTTAGCTTAGTTAAATACGAGTGTATACCTTAAATTTTTACAGGTATATGCTGGTGTTTATTTTTTTCATTGCATTTTAAAGAGTGTAGAACATATTAGGGCTATATGAACCAAGTCGCAGCAACCGTGGTTTTTAAAGCGTAATTTAGTTTAATAACTAAATAATTGAGCGCTTTTATGCGCCCCGCAATAAAGCTGTTTATAAAATAATGAAGTCATTGTTTTGTATGACAATAGCTTAATTATGACGTGCTGTAAGTGCTTTGTTAGCGAAACTGCTTTAATAACCACAAAATTAACAAATTGCCTTGTAATTGGCGCTAAAACTCGTACCCTAGGCGTAATAATAATAGCAAGGGTAAAGTTAATAATGACGCGCAAGCCGACATTATCTACAACATTTATTGATCTGTCTTCACAGTTGCGACGTTTTGTTTCGCGGATTGTACAACCAGATGACGTGGAAGATATAGTACAAGAAACCTTTGTTAAGAGCTATCAGGCTGATTTAAAACAAGATATTAAATATACGCGCAGTTATATGCTAAAGACTGCCAAGCATTTGGCGCTTAACCATATTGCTAAATGGGATAATCAGCATTGCGATTCATTAGATACCTCTGATGATTATCAGCAGTCGTTGCGATCTATGCAGCTTGAGGATGAAGTGACCTCAAAAGAGCGCTTTTTACTGTTTTGCCGTGCTACTGAGCAACTAAGCCAGCCAGTGCGAAAATGTTTTATTTTAAAGAAAGTATATGGCATGAGCCAAAAAGAAATCGCAGCGCAAATGAAGTTAAGTGAAAGTACGGTTGAAAAACATATTGCCAAAGGTCTGTTACAATCTATGCGCTACATGCAGCAACATGAGCAGTTAGGTGAGCACAGCAGTGCCACTATTGAACCTGCCAGGAGGGTGGGAAAATGAGTAATATTCATCAATTTTCGTCTAAAGATGCTATTCAAGCAGATGCCAGTCGTTGGATAAGTGCTATGGATAGGGGCTTATCAAAGCAAGAACGTATGCAATTTCAGCACTGGGTGCAACAAAATAAAGCTCATCAAGATGCGGTATTTGAGTTAGCCCAGTTATGGGATGAACTGAGCGTATTAAATGAGTTGAGTAGCTTATTTCCCAATAAAAATAGCATCAATAAGCCTGCCCGCAGAGAAATTAATTTTTCGATTGCGGCAAGTGTCTTTGCCGCATTGCTAGTTGCCAGCTTTATATTTGTTGGTATTGAACAGTGGCCAACAACACCACAAGAACAAGCCAAGTACAGTAAAATTTACCGTACTAAAGTCGGTGAGCAAGCAACGTTTGTGCTACCAGATAGTACGATAGTGCAATTAAATACCAATAGCTTATTAGAAGTTGCGTATACAAAAAACCGCCGACAACTGATTTTAAGTCGAGGCGAAGGGCGTTTTAATGTTGCTAAAGATGCCGCACGTCCATTTACGGTGATGGCGGGCGATAAGTCATTTACCGCACTGGGGACTGTTTTTAATGTGCAACGTAATGCAGCATCGGATCTTGAGTTGGTTGTTACTGAGGGTAAAGTGATGATCACGGATCCTTCGGTTGCAGTAAATGCTGATGATTTTGTTCAATTGCAAAGTGCTAGTAATGATACCGACAGTGTGAAAAAAATTAATGCTAGTATTGTTATCTCTGGCGAAAAAGCATTAATTAAAGAAAGCATTACTAAGCCAATCAAACGGTTAACACAAGATGATGTACAACGGGATCTGGCATGGCAACAAGGTATGCTAATTTTTAATGGCGAGTCGTTAAGCGAAGCACTGCAAGAAGTGAGTCGCTATACCGCAACGCGTTTTGAACTTGCTGATCCTGCATTAGCTTCTTTAAAAGTGGCTGGGGTGTTTAAAGCCGGTGATATTATCGGTTTACTTGATAGCCTGCGCATCAATTTAGCCATTGAGCATGAACGTTTAGGTGAACATATCGTAAGCCTAAAACACGGTGATCACAGCTAAGCTTATGCTTGCTCTTTGATTTAAAGTGTCAGAAGTTACAATGGTAAATATAAAAAGTAAAAAAATAATTAATAAAAAAATAGGATTGCATAGCGGATTATTCTTTCTCAACTGTTTGTATAAGTTGCGCAGTAACCAAACGTATCCAATTTGTGGGTTAATTGTATTAGCACCTTTAGTATTTAGCCTAAATGTTCAGGCTGAGGCTGCAAATCCACAGATGGTACAATTTGATATAAAAGCGCAGCGAGCAGATCAAGCATTGATAGAGTTTGCAAAACAAACAGAACAAACCGTGGTTTTTTCGTTTGACTTAGCAAAACAATACCAAGCTCAATCAGTGTATGGTTATTACACTCAGTTAGAAGCGCTTAGTACAATGCTGAAAAATACTGAACTCGATGCGGTTGTTGATCAAAATGGTTTACTGAGTATAAAACTCAAACAAATCAATAGGAATGATAACAACATGAGAAAGCTTTCAGGGGTCAGTGCTGCTGTAATACCACTTTTAATGGCAACCAATAGCCAAGTTGCTAATGCACAAGAACAAGCCGCTCAAGAAAATATTGAAAAAATCGCCATCGTTGGTAGCCGTGTAGCAGGGCGTTCGGTCGAAGACTTACCCGTACCTGTTGATATTTTAAGTGCTGAAGCGCTAGAAAATACCGGACAAACAGAAGTCGGCCGTATGTTACAAGCTATCGCACCGTCTTTTAACTTTTCAAGTTCATCGATCAGTGATGGTACTGATGCACTACGACCTGCCACTTTACGTGGCTTAGGGCCAGATCAAACATTAGTACTTATCAATGGTAAACGTCGTCACCAAGCCAGCATTATCCATATTAATACATCTGTAGGTCGTGGTACTGCAGGTACAGATATGAATGCGATCCCAGCTGCTGCAATTAAACGTATCGAAGTGCTACGTGATGGTGCGGCTGCACAATATGGTTCAGATGCGATTGCGGGTGTTATCAACATCGTATTAAAAGATGCTGATGAAGGCGGTAAAGCCGCAGTTAACTATGGCCAGTATTCTGAAGGTGATGGCGAAACCGTTACGATTGATTTTAATAAAGGCTTTGCCTTAGGCGATGATGGTTATTTAAATACCACTGTCAACTACCGCGACCGTGCACCTACAAATCGTGCCGGTTTACATGGCTCTTGCCAGTTTTATGGTTGCACAGAGCTTGATGATGGCACGCTGTTAGCGGGCGATCCTCGTGAGCTGACTGCACCACGTGATACGTTTAGAATTGGTGATGCAGACTCGCAACAATTTGCTTTAACGGTGAATACCGGTTATGAACTTGCTGGTGGTGAGCTCTATGGCTTTATTACTTATTCAACCCGAGATAACGAATCAGCCGCGTTCTTCCGTCATAATGCCAATGCTGATGGCAACCCAGTTTTACAAGATGGTGATGCGGTGATCCCGATGGGCTTCTTGCCAATGATCAACACCACCATTGATGATATATCGTATAACTTTGGCTTTAAAAAAGAGTTTGATAATAGCTCTAGTCTTGACCTGTCATACACCTATGGTGAAAACAGCATCGATTATACCACTAGTGACACTATCAATGGTTCATACGCTAATTTATTACGTTATGATCAAGGTTTAAGTGCTGATGATATTCGTGCCACTATTCCTCGCCAAGCGTATGCGTATGGCATGGAGTTATCACTGCAAACAATCAATCTTGATTTTACACAAGACTATGATAATTTTTCACTGGCAATGGGTGCCGAGCTTCGCACCGATGAATATCGTATTTTAGAAGGCAGTGAATACGCTTACCGTGATTATGATACTAATAATGGTGTTAATATTTACGATGGTATGAGCGGTGGTATTGGCAGCGAAAATGCAGCAGGTGGTACTCAAGGTTTTGGTGGTTCATCGCCGGAATCTTCTGTGGATGAATCACGTGATGTGATTTCGTTTTACCTTGATGCTGAAACTTACATTATTGATGATGTAATTATCTCTGGCGCACTGCGTTACGATAACTACAAAGGCTTTGGTGATACGGTTAACTTTAAGTTAGCGGGTAACTGGTCGGTGACTGATGACGTTTCACTGCGCGGTGCGGTGAGTACTGGTTTTAGAGCACCATCAATGCAGCAATTGTATTTCAATAATATCAGTACCCAGTTTGTAGTTGGTCCTAATGGCGATCTAATTGCAGAAGAAGTTGGTACTTTTAGAAACGACAGCACACTTGCACAGAGTATTGGTATTCCAAAACTTAAAGAAGAAAAGTCACAAAACATGAGCTTAGGTATTGTGTATAACGTGACGGATAATATTAATGTTACCGTTGATTATTATTCAATTGATATTGACGACCGTATTGTGATCAGTAACCGTTTAGGTAAAGGGTTGTCATCAACGCTAGATGCTGCATTGGTTAGTTCTGGCGCAGGTGCAGGGCAGTTTTTCTTAAATGGTGCAGATACCGAAACGCAAGGTGTGGATTTTGTTGCGACATGGAACACGGAAGGCTTAGGCGGTACCCTAGATTTTACATTAGCGGCTAACTTTACTGAAACCGATGTGGTTGATTTATTTACTCCTGCGGGCAGTGGTTTGGAAACGATCCCTGTCGAAGATGTATTTTCTTCGCAAGAAACCTCAATCATCGAAGAATGGCAACCACAAGACAGAGTAAACTTAAGTGCATTATATCGCCTTGAAGATTGGACGGTAAACTTATCGCTCAATCGTTATGGCGAATACACGGTTGAAGATGGCGGTCGCCAGACTTACGGCGCTGAAATTCTTACCGATATAAAAGTAAATTATTTTGTCACAGACAACTTGTCACTAAATATTGGTGCAAACAATTTATTTGACGTTTACCCTGATAAAAATACCATAGGTAATTCTCGCTCAGGCACAATTGTTGATGCTTCTGGTAATACTATTATCAGTTCAACCGGTGTATTTGAGTACTCACGCCGTTCAGCACCATTTGGTTTTAACGGTGCTTACTACTATGTAGGTGCTGAATACCGATTCTAAAAATAACTTCTCCTACGTTATTTAGTTTTGAAGGGCCGTCTGGCCCTTTTTTTGCTTTTAGTGTGATGTGAGTGCAATGGGGTAGTTATCATACTCTTTGATATTATTCATTACTGTCATTAAAGTTTGATGCGTACTGTTTTCGTCAGCGGCTATTTGTACTGTGGCGATATTATACTTCGCAGCAAACATCGCAAGGTTAGTGGCAACTTGGTTTAAGTCAATTAATCGCCCCGCAAAATACACCGCATTGCTTTGGTCAATACTAAAATGAGCACTTTTAGTTTGTTTATCAATACTGGGTTTATCTACAGGCCGTTGCAGCTCTATTGCCACAGGTTTTACAAATGAAGTTGTAACAATAAAAAATATTAAAAGTATAAATACAATATCAAGCATCGGCGTCATATCAACGTCAGCGTTTTGTGGGTTTACATGTTGTTTATTTCTCATAATGGAACCTTGTTATTTTTGATAAAATGCTGCGGCGCCACAGCGGGATAGTAGGTACCTATTAATAAGCCTAGACGATTAAAATCATGCTGTGGTTAAATAAATATGCTATTTTTATTAATTATTTGCATTATTTTGTTATAAAAATCATTTAACTATAATTATGAGCATAAAAAAGCCCAGCGCGTGGCTGGGCTTTCATTTAAGCATTGTGGTTAATGCTTCTGCATACGGCTCATCTCCGTATGACAGCTTTGCATGGTCAGTAATACTTTAGCGAGGGCGGCTTCACAATCGTGCGGTTGTGGTTTTTTCATGGCAGCTTTAATTTCTTCAAGTGTTTTATCTTCCACTTCTTCAAGCTCTTTGACATAAATTTGGTCGTTGTTGGCACTAAATTTTGTGATCAGTGCGGTATATGCTCGGCGAGCTTCAACAGCAAAAGACGAACCATCTTCTCGTTCACCTTGCTGATTAATAGCGTAAGGCTGTAAGTTTTCAACGCTGACTTTACGTGCGTCTATCATACGCTGAAATAGCGCACCAATGGCTGGATCTTGTACTTTTTCCTGCGCCTTTTCATAAAAGTCGATGCCGCTGTTCATTACTTGGATAATGTCAGTGATATGATTTACTTCGTTTCCTTGCTGGGCATTCATAATATTGACCTCTTTAAGTTAAATGAATATTAAAGTTCAAGTAACTTAAAGCAATTGCCATTCCATTTTTAAATTATTTTAACATCATGATTATTAATACTTTTAAATTGATGTTTGCTTACTTGAAAATACCAGTAAGCAAATTTTACAGGGCTTTTGTAAGAGCGTTACTTTAATTCATCTGCAACTTCGGCTACTTTTTGGCGTAACCAAATATGACTGGCATCTCTGTGAAGTAATGGGCTCCAAATCATATCTAACTCAAATGGTGGTATAGGGAAGGGAGGCTCCAGAATTTGCAAACCAGGATCATCTAAATAAATATTAGCGGCTTTTGAAGGGAGTGTCGCAATCAGGTTCTTCTCTTTCGCTAGATGTATTGCAACGTGGTAATTACGGGTGAATGTGGCAATATTTCGGTGTTTACCAAAGTGGGCGAGCGCTTCATCAACCCAGCCAAGTTTTTGTACGTCTTTAGGATCCATACCAACCCCGACACCAAAACCTGTTTTACTTACCCAAATATGCCGAGCTTTTAAATAACTATCGAGGCTAAAATTTTCAATGATCGGGTTGTCAGCTTTTACTAAACAACAAAAGCTATCTTTCCAAATACGTTTGTGATGAAACGACTGCGGTAGGTTTTCGAAACGATTTATTGCCATATCAACTTTACCGTTTTCTACATCATGAAAAGTAACATCACTTGGAGTGAGAATATCGAGTGTGGTATCCGGCGCTTCATCGTGTAATTTACTCAGTAGCTTAGGTGCTAAGGTGCTGGCAGCATAGTCACTGGCCATAATCCTAAATACCCGTTTGCTTTGGCTGGCCTCAAATTCACGGTTTGGTGCAAGCGTTTCTTCTAATGTCATTAAGATGCCACGGATCACCGGCTGCAATTCAATAGCTCGTTCAGTGGGCACCATACCATCACTGGTGCGTACTAAGATCGGATCGTTAAACAGGTTACGTAAACGTTTTAAACCATTACTCATTGCCGGCTGTGTAATGCTAAGCTGGTTTGCGGCGCGAGTAACATTACATTCGCGTAATAATGTGTCGAGATAAACGAGTAAGTTTAAATCTATTTTACTGATATTCATTGTGTGTCCTTTCGTCTACCATTGATGGATAAAACGCTGCGCTGCTGGATAAGGGTAGATATGGCTAACGACCCCTGCTTTTATATTTCGTTGCGCTTGCTGCCAAAATGCGACGTCTAATAGTTCTGGATGTGTTTGGCTGAAAACTGCTTTGTATTGCGGGTTCGGCATTACAAAAGTGCATAACTGCTCTGGAAATACATCTTGTGGTGCCACAGAGTAACTTTGCTCATTGGTTAAGTAGTCATCATAACTTTTGGCTTTAGGCAGTGCTCTAAAGTTCATGTCTGTTAAATATTGCACTTCATCATAATCATAAAAAATAATGCGTTTGTGTTTACTGACACCAAAGTTTTTAAGCAACATATCGCCTGGGAAAATATTAACGGCGATCATTTCCTTGAGTGCTTGGCCATATTCTGCAATGGCAACAGCGGCATCTTCAGTATTAGCTTTTTCTAAATATAAATTCAGTGGCGTCATGCGTCGCTCAATATACATATGTTTGATGATCAGTAAGTCGCCTTCGATGATCATTGATGAACCAATAGTTTGTTTAAGCTGTGCAAGCAATGTAGCGTTAAAACGCGCAACAGGGAATACGACGTTAGAATACTCTATGGTATCTGCCATACGACCAACCCGATCATGGCTTTTAACTAATTGGTAGCGTTTGAGAACGGTATCGCGGCCAAATGGTTTACTTTCACCAAATTTGTCTTTAATTATTTTAAATACATAATCAAATGAAGGTAGGGTAAATACCATCATCACCATGCCCGGTGTGCCAGGGGCAATCACAAAATCATCACTGGAGCGTTGTAAATGGGTTAAAAACTCGCGATAGAACTCGGTTTTACCTTGTTTATGAAAGCCAATGGCATTGTAAAGCTCTGCTAAGGTTTTGTTGGGCATTAGTTGGTTTAAAAACCGAACTAATGCGGAAGGAGCGTGGGTTTCAACCATAAAATAAGCACGAGCAAAGCCAAAAATAACCCGCATTTGCGATGAGTTAGTCAGTAAAGCATCGAGATACAGACCTTGCTCTTGATGATGTAACACCGCAATAATAAATGGCTGCACACCACTTTGTGATACTACACGGCCGACAATATAGGCTGCTTTGTTGCGATAAAACGGCGTTTGTAATATGTCAAAGCGCATTTGCCACGCACGGTGATGGGTGTCGGGTGCTTGTTTATAAAACGCTTTTACTAAAAGTCGTATATCGCGCTCTAAATTAACAAAATCGGCTTTAAAATCAAATTGATTAATTATTTTACGGATAGTGGGCTTTAAGCCGTCTACAACAGGAAAGTAGCTGCGGTATTCTGCTTCTACAGGAAGCGCAGGAGCATCTGCCAAGGTGGCTTTTACAAAAATAAAATCATTATTAAAATAACGTCGATGAAATAAGCGGCAAAACACAGAGTTATAAAATGTTTCGGCTAATTCTGCTTGTGGATGAAACGTTAAAAAGTGCTGGTAGATTTGTTTTGTTTGCAGCCAGAGTGATTCATCCAATTGATTGGCTAATTGCTGATTTTGTAGTTGCTGGGTGGTTTCGTTAACCCGATCATCGTAATAAGTGATCCGCAAGCGACTAATGTCGTGCATTTTTGTCCAGTTTTTATTTGCAAATGCCAGAGGTGCTTGTGCGGTGATCTGCTGAAATAATTTATAATGCTTTTTAAAGCCATTTAAAATTAGCTCGGCAATGTTTTGTGGTTGCATGAACGGGTACTCCAAAATGACCTGTAGAGTATATGCTCTACACATGTTAAGAGTATGCTATATATTGGTAAAACCCAATAGTTTATTCATAACGTTTCAGTTTTTTTTCGAGTGCGGAGAGCTGTTTGGTGGTCGTTTTGGTGTTTTTGGCAAACGTTTTATTGATCACTTTTAGCTGCTTTTTTATCTCTTTACTCAGCTTTTTTTTATCATCATCACTCATTAAACGATTTAGCCTTTGCAGTTGCTCGTATTCAGCGCGATCACGGTCACGACTCAAAATGGCGAGTTTATATTTAACACTGCGTATCTCAGCGTTGAGATTACGAATAATTTGTTCACGCTCAAGGGAGTTAAGCGCTTTGACATGATTTACAGTAGCCGGAGTGACGTTGGGCGACACTGCTATTTTATGTTGCGTTGCCTGCCCGCCACAGGGGAATTGGCTAAATGTAGTGCCTCTGTCGGTTACGCACTTGTAATATTGATCTGCGGAAGCCGCCTGATCAGCAACAAATAGCAAACTAATAAAAATAACGAAAAGAGTACACAGTTTCATTACGCTAGCCTTCCCTAGTTAGGGCATAATCATATATGAAAACTATAACCTAACTTGGGTAAATTGCCAGTAGCAGTTATTCGGTAAAGGTTTTTAGCTTTTTAATGCTTTGTGCTAAAAACGGAATATCTAAACCTTGCTCTATTGAAAAGCCTTGTGCAGCAGAGATATTTTTATAATTACCATCAGAATCAATTAATGTAATACGGTCTTTCTTATAGGCAATAAATACGCCTTGCGAATAATTAACGCCCATATCGCCTTTTTTGTTATACAAATTAACGCCTAGCATGCTTTGCTTTGCGATATCAGCACAATTTAAATATTGGCCAACGCTTGTGGCAATTAAATCGCTTGGTTGGATCAAGCCTTCAGTACGGGTTACTTTTCTATCCGTGCTGTATAAAGATGAAGCACTCACAATACCGTGATCAACATCGGCTAAACTAAATGCAAATACTTGATTGACTCCCTCACGAAGCGCAGTGTTTTCATCGGCGTTAATGATACGAATTGCTGCATCACCCGCTGTTGTACTATTGATATAGTTAAAATCATTAAAGCCACTGACACTAATACTACGACGATTACTTTGCCACACCGGCAATGTTTGCTCTGTCATTAAGGCTGGCTTGTAGTATGCAGGTAAACCGTAAATCAAGCTAAATAGCACATCTTGATGATGAACGGGTTGTAAAAGCTGCTCGGTTTTATTTAAATTTTTGTGCTGTTTAGCAAAATTAGTTAACGCAGGCGCAGAGCTAAACACTAAAATATCGACTGTCGCAGCAGTAAATTCTTCACAGCGAGCAATTGGTGTTGGAGCCGTGTAATCTACATTTTGTGTATTAACCTTTACGTTATGCGCTTGCTCGTAACTTTCAATATCAAGTAAATCATTTTTTGCCAATAAACTTTTTGCTGTCGTTGGGTAGGACAAGGGTAAGACATTATCTTGCTTAGTAATATCAAACTTCAAATTTGCATCAGCCCAAATATGAATACTGTGACTCATCGCAAAACAGACTAATAACAATGAGCTGGCGTAACGAGCAAATTTATATTGTTTTAAGCGGGCTAAATGGTGCCATGTATAGTTACTTGCTAATAATTGAAATGCAAAAATAAGCATCACAATTCCGCCAGCGAGCAGGGTTGTCAGCGCTGGAGAGCTGGTTAAACGATGCCATAATAAGGTAATAATTTCAGGTAATGCAGAGCTACTTAAATGGTAGCCTAAATTAAAATACACATAGGCATCAAGCGTCAGTAGTGATGCACCACAGGTGGCAAGTATTGCTGCCATACCGCGGATATGACGTGGGTAAGGAAATATTAAACTTAGCGGAAATACCGTCAGCACAAAGGCAATAAAGGTAATAAAACTAGTGTGGCTAAGCCATGTCACTAGCATATAAAGCATACCCATAAAGCTGGTGGGAGGAGAGTCAGCAAATAAGTAACTTAAACTTATAAGCAACACTAAGCCGATATTGGCAAAAGTAAACAAATGCCCCCAACTTAATAATTGACTCGCTTTAGACGAAAACTGATTGTGCTGCGATAAATTCATAAAGTCTATTTAACCGATTGCGCAAGTGCTTTGGCAAAATTGTCTGCAACCGCTTGTCTTTTCCCTGTTGGTACATGCTCTTTTAAGATATGCGTGATAGAATTTCCTAAACACATAAGACTTAAATCAACCGGCGCATTGTGCTTAGTTAACACATCAATGAGCTGATCGACGATTTGTTCTACTTCATCATTAGAATATTTTGATAAGATTGGCATCAGTTGGTTCAATAAAAGAGTTATATTCTCACATTTTAACACCAGAGGCGTGAAAAACAAAGATGGCAATAGATGTTAAAAAGTTAGTCGTTCATTATGTAGACAAAAAAGACGACGATACGCAAATTCATTTGCGCAATGACGAAATGGCAGTGAATGATAAAGTCGCTGTATTCATCGAGCAACTTCATCACGCATACAACGGCAAACCAGGTAAAGGGTACTGTGCTTTTAGTGGTGATAAAAACTCTGTAGTTGCATCAGCCATGCAAAGTTACCGCAATAGCGAGCTTGGCTTTTGGCACATGACAGAGCAAGCTTCAGCTGTACTTAAAGAGGAACTTGATAAGTACGCGTTTAACGAAACTGGCTATTTAGTATTTTGTCATTATCAATACGTAGCAACCGATTATATGCTGATTGCAATGATCAACATCAAAGAGCATTACTCTATTACCTCTGAGCTTGATTTAGCCTCGTCACGCCATTTAGATATTTCCCGCATGCAACTAGCTGCACGCATCGATTTAACTGCGTGGGACACCCAAGCAGAAGACAATCGTTATATCTCATTTATTAAAGGCCGAGCAGGGCGCAAAGTCGCCGACTTTTTCTTAGACTTTTTAGGTTGCGAAGAAGGCATAGATCCTAAACAGCAAAGCCAAGTAATGCTCAATGCAGTTGAAGATTATTTATCAGAGCAACAATTTGATAAATCTGAAAAAGACGATCTGCGTAAACAAGTATTTGATTACTGTAATGACTGCGTTACTACTGGTGAAGATGCTAACGTCAGCGAGTTATCAGCAACGCTCACCAAAGGTGACGACAACCCATTTGAAAGCTTTTGCAAAGAGCAAAGCTATGACCTAGAAGAGTCATTCCCGGTCGATAAAAAAACTGTTACCAGTATGGTTAAATTCTCTGGCCTTGGCGGCGGCGTGAGCATCAGTTTTGAGCGCAAACACTTAGGCGAACGGGTAATGTACAATGAGGCCACTGATACGTTAGTTATTAAAGGTATACCGCCGAACCTTAAAGACCAATTGCAACGGTTTATGGAAAGTGAAGACTAGCGCTTTAAGCCATAAGCCATAAGCGGTAAGTTTTAAGCAGATTTGAGTTAGTTGAAAGCGTGGTGTTTACACCGCGCTTTCTTGTTTTTGCTGTGTGCCGAAGCATAGTTACAGTCGATACTAAATTAATTAAGCTGTCTGAAAAAACCACCGCGAATAAGATTATTACTCTAGCTTTTAATACAAAAAATAATTGAACCAAAATAGTAACTTGGCTATGGTTCATTAATAAAAGTGAATTTAAAATGAGTTTATCTACAGGTTTAGTCGTTAAGGAGGAAAAGTCAAATTTGGATTGATGCTTTGCTATTTTTTTGTCACGGCAAGTGTGTTTGCCAAGCCTAGTTTTATTAAGGTTAATGGCTATGATGTTGAGTACGAAATCGCGGGGAGTGGCAAGCATACTGTATTTTTAGAGGCTGGTGGCTCTGCGGGGTTGTCTGATTGGGAGCCGGTTTTTGAAAAGTTTGCAAAGGAAGCCCGCATCATTCGTTATTCAAGAGTTGGTAACGGCGGTTCTACGCAATTGAGAAAAAATTACAGCTCGGAAGAGTATGCAAACGAAGCTCTCATGTTACTTGAAGCGTTACACGTTGAAAAACCAATCGTCTATATTGCTCATTCATATGGTGCTTATACCGCAAGACGATTCGCTGCAACTTACCCTGAGTGGGTTTCAGCCCTCATGCTGATTGAGCCTGCTTCGGAGCGTGATGTTGATATCATGCGCCAAATTGATCTTGCAAAAGCTGAGAAAGAAATAGCACAAGTGAAATTAGACGATATGGCCAATGGTATGTCCAACCAGTATCTGGACTTTTGGGCGAAAAGACCATTGCCAGATTATCCACAGATCCCAGATATTCCAGTAACCGTTATTGCATCCGTGAAAAAGTATAAAAATCCGCCATTACTCTTTTTTACCGATGAAGGCCGAAAAATGTGGGGCGAATTGCATTCAGCTTGGGCTGAGTCTTTTCCACAAGGTAAAGCTGTATTAACTGATAAGAGCTATCATTATCCTCAAAATGATGAACCAGATAGGGTGGTGCAAGAAGTAATTGAACTGTTAGGCAGAATTAAAGACTAACTTTGATCCATGAGTAAACATTAATTTAAAATAATGAATTATGAGTATTGAGTTACTTCAGACAATGTAATGGTCATAGTTATATTTGGCGCAAAGCTTTGAAAAATTAACGCCTATAAATTCGTTTTACCTAAAACTGGCCAGGTGTATTCGGTTAGTTTTGATAAAAATGAAGGGATAATTGAGGTTCAGGGGTTTCGAATTGAAATGGCAGAAGTGTCTTGCCATAGTTTGGTAGAGTTTGGGAGTAATAGGCTCTATTTATTGTAAATTCACTTAATGAGCGCATATTACCTGACTGATTTGCCATGGGTTCTGATCAGATAAAAATAGGGTATTAAAATGGAAGTTTTAGAATTTCGTCAACGACTACAAACTATACTTGTAAACGAACTAAAAATGTGGAGACATCGGCTGTGCAATCAAACAATGTTAGTTTTCGATTTTGGATGTTTTGCATGGCATGGCTATTTTGAATTGAGCTTTTTAACGAACGATGAACCAGAGATGGAAATGTTTTCACGAGACGTAGACTTTATGGCACAGTGGAGACTATACGATTTCACATCTACGTACCTCTCCAAGTGGCCTCAAGCTACTGAACTGGCAATTGAAATGCAACAAAGTTATGAGTCTGCAAGCGAGCCATCTGCTAAAGCAGACGAATTCTTTCTGCATGTGCTGCTGTAGTTAAATCTAGAGAAGTCAAAGAAGTGTTGGCAACATACTCGCTAGCGAACGATTTTGAAATGCGCGTGTTAAATTCAGATGATACTTCAAATAAGAACTATTGTAACTTTAATACCTAAGAAGGCCCTGTATAATCCTTCTAAGGTTGTTATACCAAAGAGTAGGATGCTATGAGGATCACTGAGCACGCTAGAGTGCTAAAAATTGCTAAGCTCAATTTGACGAGTGGCTTAATGAAGCTCACTCTAGGCGGTTTTGTGCACGAAGACCTTGAGTTTAGGTGCAATAAACCAAAGTATTATCTTGAACCAGACGGGTTTTCATCACCTGGTTTAGACGTAATTCCGCTGTGGGAATCAGACGACATGATAACAGGTTTTTATTTTGAGGGAGCGACGCCTGTTTTCATCGTATATTACATCGATAGCCCAAGTGCAGTTAGAGAAATTGGCCGCAGTGTCGACGAGCTGATTAATTATCTTGTAGACGAATATGCAGAGAATGAAGAACAAGTGCGAAATGTGTTATCAAACTAAATATTGCATAAAATCGACATCTCGGTTACCACTTTTGTGCTGTTTTGTTGTTTAAAGCTACCACGTTTGATAGGTATTTATAAGTCAGGAAAATACAATGCAAATTGAAGAAGTCATAGCACTATTAAAAGAAAAGAATGAACCGGTCCCAAAGCCTTTAATATTACCAACGGAAGACGAAGTGTCTTGTGCTGAAAAAGACTTATCTTTTAAATTTCCAGCTCAATATCGCAAGTTTATGCTTGAAGCTAGTTGCGTTACTTTCGGTGTAAGAGAGCCAGGTTTAGTACTACCAGATTTACAACCGTATTGTTGCCTAAGAAGAATGACAAAAGATGGTCGTCAATCTGGAGTTCCTAAGGATTTTATTGTTTTCTGCGAAGAGAATGGAAATTATTTCACCATAAATGAAAAAGGTAATATTGGATACTACGATCATGATGATCTTACACACAATCTACACAATGGTGATTTCAAAGATTGGGTGATAGAAAATTGGTTAGAGTTAGAGTAAGTGCCTGCTGCCGTTTTAGCGTTTCATATTTTTTGCTCATGATTTTTGTGCACAAAAGCACTTGGCCAAAATCAAAGTTCAAGTATTTGAATGCTAACGTTGGGTGCTGAATTTAAATATGAAAATTATACTGCTTCCTGGCCTTGACGGGACTGGCCGTCTGTTTGCTAAATTGACAAAAAACTTGCCTGAAAATATAAATACTGAAGTGATCTCATATGAATCACTTGAAGGCGTAACTTATGCTAAACAAGCGGCAGAAATAGCAAAGCGTTTTAAAGATACTGATATTTATATTGTCGCGGAGTCTTATTCTGGGCCGGTGGCTTATGAGCTTTATAAGCTACTTGGCAGTCGTGTGAAAGGCATCGTATTTTTGGCCAGCTTTATCTCAGCGCCTTCTTTGTTATCTAAGTTGGCAGGCTTTTTACCCGTTAGCTTACTGTCAGCAAATTATTTAAGTAAAAAGCTACTTTATCTGTTTGGTTTTAGTTTAACGGGTAGCCAAACGTTGGTTTATCCCGTATTTGCTTCGCTGCAAACAGCGAATAAACGTAAACTCAAATTAAGATTAGGCAACATAGCTGGCCTTTCAAAACAACAGTGCGAGTTAGATTGCCCAGTGACTTATATTCGCCCTAGTAGAGATTTACTGGTAAGCGTGAGTGCGGTGAAGTACTTAGCGTCAATGTGTTCCAGCTTCAGCCAAGTTGAGATTGAAGGCGGACATTTTATAGCGCAATCAAACCCTGTAGCATGTGCTAAGGTTATTTGTGATACATTCAACGTAGCATCGGCGTTGATAAAATTGAACTTAAAGGAAGATTATAATGGACAGTACATCTCATAAAACAAAAGGCCATTGTCGTTGTGGACAGGTAAAGTTTGAAGTTAGCGCAAAGCCAATGATCACTATGGCTTGTCATTGCACTGGCTGTCAGAAAATGACGTCTAGCGCATTTAGCTTAAGCTCATTATTTCAGCGAGCTGCCTTTTCTATTACATCTGGAGCGCCTGTTATTGGCGGGCTGCATGACAGTAGTACGCAGCACTTTTTTTGTGGACATTGTATGAGCTGGTTATTTACCCACCTAGAAGGTTTGGATGATTTTGTAAATGTTCGCTCAACAATGCTAGATGACTCTCGCACCTACAAACCATTCATTGAAACTTACACGGATGAAAAACTTGAGTGGGCTAGTACGGGGGCAAAGCACAGTTTTTGTAAGTTTCCACCGCAGGAAAAGTTTCCTGAATTGCTGCATGAGTATATGCTAAAACAAGGATAAATATAGCATTACCCTTCATGCGCTTTTTATAAATAACAAGTGCAATGTGATGTTTGTTTTTCCATCACTATTTATCTAGTATCTCTGCTTAGGCTAGTCTGCTTTAGCTAGAACCTAGTAATACCAATCTGCATAAAGATTAAGTCAATTTTATCCAGTCTCTAGAGCATATGCTTTTAACCGTATCAGGAACAGAAATGAATTTATTCCACGCTTGCGAAACCTGTTCGACTATTTCTTCATAA